>WLLG01000019.1 GCA_009700815.1 Actinomycetota bacterium | reverse complement strand
CACATCATGGCCAGCGGCACTCAAGGCCGAAGCAAGTGCATGCAGACCAGGCGCGTGGAGGCCATCGTCATTGGTCACAAGAACCCTCATCGGTGGACCCTCATGCGCCGTCGGGAACCTCGCCCGAACCCTCCTCGTGCGGTGAGTCCAAGCGGGCTGCTTCTCCTGCTTCGTCATTCTGAGCTGTGCTGTTGCCAGCTTCGACACCGGCCTCAGCCTCGGCTTCACGCAGTCTCTGCCGAGCAGCGCCGCTCTTCTCTGGAAGCCATCCAGTCACCATGTACATGACGCGCTCGCCAATGTTCACTGCGTGATCACCGACGCGCTCGTAGTAGCGGCCGATCATGGCCATCTGAACAGCACCCTGCAGATTCAGATTCATCTCGGAGTGCGAGCGGAAGATCGCTTGCACATACGCAACCTGCAGTTCGTCGAGTCGGTCATCAATGTCGTCAAGTGCCGAGGCAAGCGAGGTGTCAGCATCAACATAGGAGTCAATCGCTGCACGAATCAGGAACGTTGCCTCCACTCCCATCTGCTCAATCAAGCCGCGAATCTGAGGTCCAAACTCGACATCGTAAATACGCCGTGAGGCTTTGCACACGTTCACGATCAGGTCAGCGGATCGCTCGAGTTCGCTGATGAGTCGCAAACTCGTGAGGATGAAACGAAGCTCCCCTGCAATAGGAGATTGCAGTGCGAGCAAGCGATAGCAGCGCTCTTCAAGGCCCAAGCAGAAGTCATCAATGACATCATCACCGTCGATGAGGACCTGCGCTGCATGCAAGTCGCGATCAAGCAGCGCTGCAGTCCCGCGGCCAATCGTCTCGGAGACCATTGCGCCCAGACGAATCAGATCGGAGCGCACCTCTTCGAGTTCGCCGTGATAATGGATTCGGGTTTCGTTCATCTGAGTCCCCCAACTGAGTGAATGGTCATCCGAATTTACCAGTGATGTAATGCTCAGTTCGCTCGTCGCTTGGGTTCGCAAAGATCGTTTCGGTACGGTCGAACTCGACGAGCAGGCCTGTGCGCACATCACTCTCGGGGTTCACTTCAGTAGAAAAGAACGCCGTTGCATCGCTCACTCGTGCAGCCTGTTGCATGTTGTGAGTGACGATCACAATCGTGAAATCTGTCTTGATCTCTCTCATCAAGTCTTCGATCCGAGCAGTGGCAATCGGGTCCAGAGCAGAACAGGGCTCGTCCATCAGGATCACTTCTGGTTTCACAGCAATTGCTCGCGCAATGCACAGGCGCTGTTGCTGACCACCCGACATCCCAAGTGCCGAGGCCTTGAGCCGGTCCTTGACCTCATCCCACAGGGCCGCCCGTTTGAGTGAGCTCTCAACAATCTCGTCAAGCTCTGCCTTCTTCTTGATCCCACCAATTCTGGGGCCATAGGCCACGTTCTCGTAGATGGACTTTGGGAATGGGTTCGGCTTCTGAAAGACCATCCCGATGCGACGACGAACCTCTACTGCGTTGACCTTCTCTCCGTACAGATCAACCCCGTGGTATTGAATCTTTCCCTCAACTCGGGCCCCGTCGATCAGGTCATTCATGCGGTTAAAGCAGCGAAGGACGGTTGTCTTGCCACAACCAGATGGCCCAATGAATGCGGTGATCTCATGCTTGCGCACCTTCATGTCTACGTCTCGCACAGCACGGTACTTTCCGTAGTAGACGCTGAGCTTGTCCACGTTGAACACCACCGAGCCAAGCTCGGCCGGTCCTTCTTGGCTAGCCGATGAATCAGAAGGATCACCTTGAGCGGAGATCTCGGCACCGCTGTCCGCAGCATCCGTTGACTCAGTGTTCGCAGCCTCGCCGCCGATCACAGGCGGCGCCACAGGGGCCGAAGTAGAGGCACTCGCCAAGTTCGGCTCTTGCTCGCTGTCTGCCTGCATCGTGTTCTCCAGAGAGGTCATGTGTTTCCGATGGTCAATCTGCTGCTGATAGCTCGAGCAGTAAGGGTGAGTACCAAAACAATGCCCACCAGGGTCACTGCAGCACCCCAAGCGAGTTGGGTCGCAATGCTGCCCCCATTGGTGAGTTGTGAGTAGATCTGCGCCGAGAGGGTGGTGTTCTGCCCGCGCATCGAGAAGTTCGTGGTGGTCACATAGCCAATGGTGAACACCACGGGTGCTGTCTCGCCGGCTGCTCGAGCAACTGCTAGTAGGCAACCAGAAGTTATTCCGGCACTGGCTGCTGGCAGCACCACTTTGAGCGTGGTCTTCCATGTCCGGGTTCCAAGCGCCGCAGAAGCTTCACGAAGGGCATTGGGCACGAGTTTCAGCATCTCTTCGGTAGAACGCACCACGATCGGCAACATCAAACATGCCAAGGCCAAAGAGGCAGCAAAGGCCGACTTGCCTTTCGTTCCAAAATTCAACACCCAGATGGTGTAGATAAACACACCCATGACTACCGAGGGAACCCCCACCATGACGTCGGTCATAAAGCGAATGAACCGAGCTAAGCGGCCAGTCTTGCCATACTCATGCAGATAGACAGCCCCCAGGATTCCCAGTGGAATGGCCATGACTGACGCACCAAAGACTGTCAGGAAGGTACCCACAATGGCGGGCTGCATACCCTCAACTACAGAGGTGGAGGATTCGCCCGACTTACATTCGGCAGCGTCACCAAACCCCAGGCCACACAAGTCTTCGTTGCCAGCAAGGTCTTCCCTGCCAACATCGCCTGGAATGGGCTGGGTCCACCAGTCAACCGTGAGGACAACGCCTAGCCCCTGAGACAGCACGCTGGCTCCCATGGCAAACAGAGGAATCGCTGCAAGGAGGAACGCCCCGACCATTGCAACCGAAGCGGCAGCGTTTCGAAACCTGCGCTTCTTGGACATATTGGCCGAGGTCAGGCTCTGAAACACCTGCTCGGTGGACTCGGAACTTGTGTTGCTCATGCCGTCCCCTTTATCCGCCGGTCAATCACGAGCACCATCCGTCGAGCCGACACATTCACCACAATGGTGATCACAAACAGGCAGACACCGAGTCCGATCAAAGCCGATCGGTACAGGCCTCCTGCCTCTGACAAGCTGCGGAAGATCTGAGCGGGCATTGTCTCTCCACGCCCAAACAGATTGGCCGAAATTTGCGGTGAAGCTCCGATCAGCAGTGCGACGGCAACGGTCTCTCCCATTGCCCGGCCGAGCCCCAGCATCACTGCTCCTGTCAGGCCGCCTGTGGAATGCGGAATGACCACACCTTTGATCATCTCCCATCGGGTCGCCCCAAGTGCAAGCGAACCAGACTTGTCATTTTCTGGCACCGTCAAGAAGACCTCTCGGGTAACCGAGGTGATGATGGGGATAATCATGAGTGCAAGAACCAAACCTGCACTCATAAAGCTTGACCCAGACCCGGGGGCGAAGATGACGTTCAGGACGGGGATCGAGGAAACAGCATCGGCTATTGCATTGAAGACCGACTGAAAGATCGGTATGAGCTGATAAAAGCCCCACAACCCGAATACCACTGAGGGCACAGCGGCAAGCAGGTCAATCACTAGCGTGATGCTGCTGCGAACACGCCGATGCGCTAGTTCTGTCACGAACAGCGCTATGCCAATGCTGAGCGGAACCGCAAAGAACACGGCTATGAGCGAGACCAAGACGGTGCCGTATACCAATGGGACAATGCCGTAGATCCCCTCAGACGGGATCCACTCAAGTCCAAAGAAGTACGAGGTACCGAGTTCAGAAAACGCTGGCCAAGCCTGCTTGGTGGTCGTCACTGCGATGAGCAGCAGGATCACCAGAACGGCAACTCCGGATAGCAGCGTTACCCTTCGGAAAATTCCGTCGGCAACTGCTCCAGAGCCTTGCTCCGTCAGAGGATTCGGAGAGGTCTCCTCGCTCTCGGCGGGAGGACTTTCAAGCTGGGTAGTCATCAGTACTCAATGCACACATACATGCCCTTTGAAGTCATCAGATAAAACTCATTAGAGAAAGAGACTGGGGCCGGACCGCAAGCGATCCGACCCCAGTGAGATCAACTAGCGATTTTGTCAATCTGAGCAATCGCCTTTTCGGCGAGTGAACTCGGAAGCGCAACGTAACCAGTCTCGGATGCTTGGGCCTGGCCCGTGGTCAACACGTACTGCAAGTAGGTCTTGATGGTGGTGGCCTTGGCAGCATCGGCTTGCTTGTCGAGTACCAACAAGAAGGTTGGCGCTGTGATCGGGTAATCCTTGGCACCGGAACCATTCAGCGGGTTGTAGGTCAGGTTTGCCTCGATGGTTGCGTCCTCGAGTGCAGCCTGCACGCCCTCAACCGAGGGAGCGATGTAGTTCCCAGAGGAGTTTTGAATGCTGGCAAGGCTCAGACCGGCTTTACCGGCATCTGCGAGGTCAACATATCCAATGGCTCCAGAGGTCTGCTTGATCAACTCCGCAACTCCGGAGTTCTTCTCTGCTCCCTGAGTGGATTCTGGCCAGTTGACCTCGTCACCACTTCCCAGAGTCCAGACGCTGGGCGATGCCGCTGTCAGGTACTTCGTAAAGTTGTTGGTAGTACCCGAGCCATCTGAGCGATGCACGACGGTGATTGCGGTCGCAGGCAATTCTGCGTCTGGGTTGTCTGCAGCAATCTTGGGGTCGTTCCAAGTGGTGATCTCTGCCTGGAAGATTCCTGCAATCACGTCGGGGCTGAGTTGAAGTTCGGTCACACCGTCCAGATTGAACGAGACCGTGATCGGTGCTGCAACAGTTGGGAAGTACAACACAGTGCTCGGGAAGACTTCGCCATCCTTAGGCAGCGAATCACTACCAGCGAAATCAACGGTTCCAGCAGAGAGCTGCGAGCGTCCATCAGAGGAGCCGCTCTTGGCATAGGTCACGCGCTCGGTTCCAGCTACGCCGTTAAAGTCTGTGTTGACAGCTTGGTAGAAGGAGTCAGGAAAGCTTGCTCCTCCACCGGAAACCGATGCAGTAAGGGCCTTGATGGAGGCATCGGTAGGGGCTTCGCCTGCTGCAGCGACCGTGGTTGTTGACTTGTCAGTAGTTGATTCGGTTGATTCGCTATCGGATTTGCTGCAACCGACGGCAAACAAGGCGAGAACAGCAATCAATGCGATGCTGGCACCGAGTTGAGTGCTGCGGGACTTTCTAGGCGTGAAATTCATTCTGTTTCTCCTAGGGGCGGGAGTGACGGGAAATCTATTTCGAAGGCCATCTGGACCTACAAGCCCCAAAGCTAGGAAGTTGCGCTGTACTGGGGTAGCGATTTGGATGAACAGAAGGTGAACCCCTACCAAATTTATAAAATACCAAGTTTGAAATGTATTGAAATAAGTTGAGAACTTCTAAATATCTCGTTCATATATTGACAGCGAGTGAACAACTTCAAGGTCAGAGGAAAACGCGCAGATCCTCGATAGCTCCTCAAAGGCAACCCAAGAAATCCGATCAACCTCTTCGTTCGGTTCAAATCCATGGTCCTTCAGGACCGTCATCGCCCACCAGCGAACAGTCTTTTCCTCACCCTTTGGAGTCAGGTACTGCACGGTGCGGAGTTCCTCTCCGAGTTCACACTCCAGCCCCGTTTCTTCTCGCACTTCCCGCAGGGCAGTCTGTTCGCTCGACTCTCGCTTCTTCGCCTTGCCCTTCGGCAGGCTCCAATCCTGATACCGAGGCCGGTGCACTAGTGCGAACTCCATATCGGAAAATCTGCTTTGTGGGCCAAGCTCGCTTTGCGGCTGCCCCGAAGATCGCAGCCTCCAGACGACCCCTCCAGCGGCTCGAATCTGTCGGGCCTTCGACTCAGTCACTCAGTTCCACCTGAACCACATCAGCGAATACCGATCGAGGCTCGCTCCATGGCAAGTCGCTGCAGTTCAAGGTGTGTCTCAAGGGTTCGCTGACCATCGACTCGAGCCCAGTCGTGATTTTTCAACTCCCATGCAAGGGTGTCATCAAGCAAACTCACTTGCAGGACATCGTCGATTCGCTTCGCCAGTACTGGGTTGTCAATCGGCACCATCGCCTCTACCCGTCGATCCAGGTTTCTGGGCATCAAGTCGGCCGAGCCAATGAAGTGAAGCGGCAGGTCGGGACCGCCACCATTGCCAAACCGATAGATTCGCGAATGCTCCAAGTAACGCCCAACGATGCTGCGCACCGTGATGTTTTCGGACAACCCAGGAACCTGCGGACGCAGGCAGCAGATGCCCCGAACGATGAGTTCAATGCGAACTCCATCCGCCGAAGCGGCATACAGCTCCTCAATGAGTTCAGGGTCAGCCAAACTGTTCATCTTCATCACGATGTGACCGGAACCCGCGGGGGCGGTTCGCTCGTTGCGGATGAGTTCGAGTAGCCCCGAGCGGAGCGAATGGGGCGCTACGAGCAGACGCTGATACTCCACGTTGCGTGCATAACCAGTGAGATAGTTGAAGAGTTGGCTGAGATCTGCACCAGTTTGATCGTCAGCGGTCAACAGCCCGATGTCTTCGTACGTGCGAGCGGTCTTTGAGTTGTAGTTGCCCGTTCCGATGTGGCAGTAGCGCCTCACGCCTTCACCCTCTTGGCGAACCACCAAACAGGTCTTGGTATGGGTCTTGAGCCCTACCAGCCCGTACACAACGTGAACACCTGCCTGCTCAAGGCGCCGAGCCCACTCGATGTTTCGCTCCTCATCGAATCTGGCTTTGAGTTCGACCAAAGCAGCGACTTGCTTGCCCTGTTCAGCAGCACGAATCAGTGATGCCAGAATCGGGCTGTCTCCCGAGGTGCGGTAGAGGGTGAGCTTGATGGTCAGCACCTTGGGGTCAATCGAGGCCTGATGAATGAACTCCTCGACCGAAGAAACAAAGCTGTCATAGGGATGATGCAACAGCACGTCGCCCTCGGCAATTACTGCAAAAATGTCGGGAGCTTCATCTTCTGTTTCGGAGCTCAGGCGGGCCTGCGTGAGCGGGGCGAAATCCTCGTATTTAAGATCATCTCGGTCAAGGTTGCAGACGGTGAACAATCCACCCAGATCGATGGGCGCAGCATGCGCAAAGACGTCATCGTCATCCAGCTCAAGTTCTTCGCGAATCAATTCAAGTGACTCAGAGGAGATGTCCTCTTCCACTTCGAGACGAACTGCCTTGCCGAATCTGCGGCGGCGCAGTTCCATCTCGATTGCCGCCAGCAAGTCATCGGCCTCTTCGTCTTCTACGGTCAGGTCGGCATTGCGAGTCACGCGAAACGTGACGCAGTCCTCGACCTCCATCCCCGGGAACAGGTCCTCCATATGAGCAGCGATGACCTGCTCAAGAGCAACGAACCGCTGCCCATCGGGAAGCACCATAAATCTGGGCAACAACGGCGGCACCTTGACCCGAGCAAAGCGGCGCTCGCCGCGTTCCGGGTCGCGCACAATGACACCCAAGTTGAGCGAGAGGGTGGAGATATACGGGAACGGGTGACCGGGATCAACTGCAAGGGGCGTGAGCACCGGGAAGATTCTCCGGTGGAACTCCTCGGTCAACCATTTACGATCATCCTCTGCAAGCTGCGACCAAGTCGAAAATGTGATCCCTGCATCGGCTAAGCCCTTGCTAACGGGCCCAAGAAAAGCCTCATCGGCTCGCACTGTGAGTTCCCGAGCCATCTTCAGAATGAGCTCAAGTTGTTGGCTAGCTGTGCGGCCGTCAATGCTTCGCTTACGGACTCCTGCAGCAATTCGATCTTTCAGGCCAGCAACGCGGACTTGGAAGAACTCGTCCAAGTTGCGACTGAAAATGGCCAGAAATTTGGCCCGCTCCAGCAACGGAGTTGCGGGGTTCTCTGCTAGCGCCAGAACACGTGCGTTGAAGTCCAGCCAGGACAACTCACGGTTCAGGTAATGGTCTTCGGGTGACTCAGCGGTTTGCGTACTCGTCATCACCAAGGTCCCATTCCAACGCGATGAGCTCTCGCTCAGCATCGCGGTTCACCCGCTCTTTATTTCGGCGGAACTGCGGATCATGTGGCGGAAGCAGCATCAATCGGGCATTCACCCGGGTGCGAAAGCCGCTGACAAGTTGCTGATCGCCAGATTCAGACCGGATATCCCAATGCGGAGCTACAGCTCCCAAGTACACGATGGTGACATGTGCCTTAGGGGGTTCTACTGGGGCATCCGGATCGATCTCTGGCTGGTTATACATAGACGGGGATCTTACCTGCTGTGCCTCGACAAGCAGGATTCGGTGCACCCGCGACGCGGGCGCACCGAAGGATTACTTCGATCCGAGGGTTGCGGTGACGTCGAGCTTCTCGCCTGATCGCTCAAGAGTCACCTTGATCTGGTCACCAGCGTTCTTTGCCTTGACGGCCTGCCCGACATCTGAGGCCGTACGAATTCTGCGACCATCCACTGCAACGATCACGTCTCCGGCCTGCATGCCAGCATCATCTGCGCCACTCCCTGG
Organism: Actinomycetota bacterium; assembly: GCA_009700815.1. Classification (GTDB taxonomy): domain Bacteria; phylum Actinomycetota; class Acidimicrobiia; order Acidimicrobiales; family Microtrichaceae; genus IMCC26207. Next base: position 7,584 of record WLLG01000019.1, on the reverse strand, counting down.
CGAAACCTTCTGCACGAAGGCGCCAGAGGTAGCAGTGATCGAGAACCGGTCGACCACAGCAGTATCGACTCCGGCCACGTCGAGAGTCTCTACTCCGAGCACCGGGCGATTGCTTTCGACCTCGCGGCCAGAACTGACATCGTCGATGATGCTCTTGATTGAGTCGATCGACAGCGAGAATCCAATGTTTTGCGCATCTGCAAGGATCGCTGTGTTAATGCCAACCACTTGGCCTTTGCTGTTGATAAGCGGTCCACCCGAATTTCCGGGGTTGATTGCCGCATCAGTCTGAATCAGGTCAGTCAGTGTCTCACCAGAGGGTGAGTCCAGCGAGCGACCAAGCGCAGACACAATTCCTGTGGTCACGCTTGGCTCTTCACCCAAGTTCAGGGCGTTGCCGATTGCAACGACGTCATCGCCAACCTGAAGGTCACTTGAATTGCCTAGGTCGGCCGCCTTCACCGGATCTCCAAGGCCCTCTGCTTTGATCAGGGCAACGTCGTTTTCTGGGACGGCGCCAATGAGCCGAGCCTCGACAGTGCGGCCGTCGGAGAAGTCAATCTCTATCGAGGTTGCACCCTCCACAACATGGGCATTCGTCAGGACCAATCCATCCTCACTGATCACGACACCAGAACCCGCCGCCTCACCTTGTCGAGTACCCGTGTGAATGGCAACCACAGAAGGGCTCACCTTGGTCAGGAGCGAACGCACATCCAGGCTGCCACCTGGCATGGTTGCGGATGGCCGAGCGTTCTCCGAGGTTGCCACCGGAGTAGCCGCGTTGGTGTTTGAACCGCCGTTATTCCAAAGGGCAGCCCCAACAACCCCGCCGGCCACGATTGCTCCGACTAAGCCGCCAATAAGTGCAGAGCGCACCCCGCTGGGCTGACGAGCACTAGAAGAGGCCTTTCGCTTGACCGAGGGTGCTGGCTGCGGCGCCGAAGGTGCAGTACCTCCAAGGCCGGTAGCTGCTGCTCCCGGTGCTGACTGAGCAGCAGGAGCTGACCACCCGGTATATGCCGGCGGCAGAGGAGCAACCGGGGCAGACATCCCTTGGGGGGCCGTAGGTGGGCCAGCTACGGGGCCTGCGAGTGGCGGCGCAGAAGGCGGGCCAGCCTGCGGTGGCCGGCTTGGGGCTGCGGGCGCCGCTGGGGGCGCCGCTGGGGGCGTCCAAGCAGGATTGATATTTGAGTTGTTGGGGGTGTTCTCCTGATCCATGACTGCGAGTATGCGTCATCCCACGGCAAATGCCGAGCGCAAGTTGCTCAGATCGAAGAGAGTTCTCAGAGGCCCATGAGCTTGGTCTCAGCGAGAGCCTCTGTATTCACCCTGCCAACGCGGAGTTGAGGTAACAGCAAATTACGCAGGTAACCCCCAATTGGCCTAGATGAGAGCGCTGACGCGAGCTGCAGTAACCGCTGCTCTGTGTTCCCTCTCAGTACTTTGAAATATTCGGGAACACTTTTGATGCGAACAGGGTCAGAATCAACATATGAAGGCTTCACCGCTAGATACCCAATGGATGTCATCAGGCAATTGCGCCGAACAGCCCCCCAGCCAGTTCTTTCCCTCCGATGGAGTTGGCGTGGATGCTGCTCGACGCATCTGCGTGGACTGCCCCGTCAAGTCTGAGTGCCTCGAGTATGCACTCGACCATCGGATCGATCATGGCGTCTGGGGAGGCACCTCGGAGCGAGAGCGTCGTCGCATCCACAAAGCCCGGTCAGGTAGAAGGATCGTTCCCGTTAGCGCAGGCTAAGAACCGACGGGTTCTTGAGCTTGTTACAAGGACTCCCCAGATTTACGGAATCCCCTGCAGAACTAGTTGTCCGAGGGAGTCTCTGAAGCAGCTGGAGTTCCCGAAGCAGACGGGGTCTCGTCATCCTCTTTGCCTTCAGCGAGGCCCTTCTTAAATTCCTTCTGAGCCGAACCAAGATTCTTGGCAAGCTTCGGAAGCTGCGATCCTCCGAAGAGCACCAAAGCGACTATTGCGACGATGAGCCATTCGTTTCCACCAAACATGCTCCTAGGCTACCGCTTTCGCCCCGAAAGTGGGCATCACAACAAGAAGCGCTCAATCCCGGCATCATCTTGTCTGTGACTGACGGGGCAGAAACCAGAACAGAGCTTCGCAAAAGACTGCGAGACCAACGCAGGCAGCTGACTCCAGAGCAGCGAGCCGTTGCCCAAGATGCCGCTGCTCAACGCCTAGAAAAATTCCTCGGATCTCAGCCTCCGGGCTTGCTCGGCACATATATGCCAACCGATGGCGAACTAGATATCAACCAAACTCTCGACGCCCTTCGGGACTTGGGCTGGCGCATTTTTTTGCCTGTGCTGCAGGCCGATCTGCAGATGGGATTTGCAGAATGGGTGGCCACCGAGACCCTTCAGCCAAACAAATTCGGGATTTTGGAACCAGCCGCACCCGCCGAGTTGCTGTCTGCTAGCAGCCTGGATGTTGTAGTCGTCCCTTGCGTGGGTCTAGACGAATCAGGAAATCGACTGGGGTTCGGCGCCGGCTACTACGACCGGGCCTTCTCTGGGAAAGTTGCTGGCACCGAGCGACGAACCTTGCTTGTCGGTTGCGCGTTTGACCTGCAGTTCGTGCAAGGACTCGCAGCGGAGCCCTGGGATGTCCCCATGAAATACATACTCACCGAGTCCAAGCTGCGCCCTGTGACTACCCCAACTCTTGAATGAGGCAGGTCCTGATTTACGCGGTGCCTGATTTACGCGGTTCGGGGCTGCTGCTGTTGCGTTGCTCGAGCTAGCGCACGCTGACGTCGGATGCGCCGACGCTCACGCTCACTCAGGCCACCCCAGATGCCAAACTTTTCGCCGTTGGCCAAGGCGTATTCCAAGCAGTCCTCGCGAACTACGCAACCCTGACAAACACCCTTTGCCTCTTTGGTAGAGGCTCCGCGTTCAGGGAAGAACAAATCGGGGTCGACTCCGAGACAGTTCGAGAACATTTGCCAACTTTCGGCGCCTGTTGCGTCTTCTGGAAATGCCATTTCATCCTCCAAACCAATCCTCATATGACGATTCCCCAGATCTCTCGGTGGACTGACCCGTCGCCCATCAAGATGTCATACGTCTCACGGCAGTGTAATTACGTCGATGTAAGTAGGTATTATTACCTGTCCTCCCTGTAAAACGCAAGGGATTTTTCTGCCCCGACCATCGAGCGCTACTCATGCGGCGTGCCCCAGTTGCATAACCAGGTCAACGACGAGCGGTCAGCGACGAGCGGTTAGCAATTTGCGGCGATGTTCCAAAAAGTCGACCAACACATAATCCCCAAGGGTCTGTGGTGTCGTAAAGAAGGCACGACCGCCGTTGAGCTTGGTCATCTGTTCAATGAAATGCTGCAAGCTGCGGTCTGGGTCAAGCATGAACGTATTGATCAAAATACGGTCCTTGGTGCACCGAGCTACCTCGAGCAGGGTGGCGTCCACGGTGGCTTTGACCGGCGGATAGTGGAACTCTGGTTCGCCGTATGAGTTGATATGTGCGGTGGGTTCGCCATCGGTGATCATGATGATCTGTTTGGTACCGCTCTGGCGCGACAGCAGTTGCCGGGCCAGTTGGAACCCATGCTGCATGTTCGTTCCATAGACAAAGTCCCAAGAAACCTCGGGGAGCTGCTCGGCAGTCAGCACTCGTGCAACCTCTGAGAAGCCGACGATTCCTAGATAATCACGCGGGTACTGCATGGTGATGAGCGCATGAAGAGCCATAGCGACTTTCTTTGCCGGCAAGAAATTCTCTCTCATGGGCATCGAGAGTGACAGGTCGAGCATCAACACTGTGGAGGATCGAACGCTCTGCTCGGTCTCTTCGACCTCAAAATCCTCGGGGCTCAGATGAACCGGCACGCCCTCGCCTCGAAGGATTGCGTTGCGGATCGTCTTCTCGATCTGCAGATTGAACGGGTCGCCCCACTGGTATTGGCGGGTCTGAAAGTTGCGCTCGTGACCAATACCGCTGTTATCAATCTCGTGTTGGCCAAGCTGATCCCTGTCAAGCTTCTTGAACAACTCAGCGAGAGCGTTCTGGCCGAGTTTGCGCATTCCCTTTGGAGTGAGTTCAGCACGGCCCTCTTTGTGCTCAATGAGTCCCGCCTCGGTGAGCTGACGAGTAATTTCAGCCATCCGGAGCATGCTCTCGGCGGACTCCTCACCGAGCAGCTCGCGAACCCTTTCAATGTCTGCCGAGGCCAGAGCACCAGGGTTAGAAGCACCGCGCATGAGCTGCTCAAGTTGGTCAAGGTCACCGAGCTCACGCATGAGTTCGCCAGCCGAACCCATATCTAGTGGCTGCGAACCCTCAAACTCGTAACTGGATTCCCAACCGGCATCAGGAAAAGCCTGCTGAAGGTTTTGGCTGAGCTGTTCAACCTGCCAGCGCAAGTCCATGTCCTGCATCAACTGATCGCTGAGTTGTTGCATCTGCGCGCGCTGCTCAGGAGTCATGGAGTTGAGCATCGCCTGAGCTGCTGCCATACGCCTGGCCATGGCCTCGAGCAGTTCATCTAGCGTCTGCGGATTCTCGGGAAAGAGGTCTCCAAACTCCTGCATAAAACCGTCAAAGTCGGGCTCTTCCCCGCGCTCGCGCTGCTCCAGCATTTCATTCAGCGCCGCCATCATGTCTTTGGTGCGGGCTAAGTCTTCTGGAGTCATCTCGTTGACTGCGCTGGACAACTGATTGACATAATTCTGCATGAGCTGCTCACGCAGTTTTTCGGCCAACTCGTTGAAGCGTTCCTCGGCCTCGGCCGAGGTGAACTCGTACTTACTCAGGGCCTGCATCTGCCCCGCAAGGTCGGGTGGCAACATGTCAAGGTCCATGTTCTTGCCCAAGGTTGACTCACTAGTTAGCTCTTTGCGCCGCTCGTCATTGGAGGCATTTGCCTCATCAAGTTGCCGCTGTAGCTCGGCGCGCTCCTGCTTGACAACCTCTCGAAGTTCCTCTGCGATCTCGCTAAAGACTCCCCCGAGATCATAATTCTCAACAGCATCCTCACGGCGTTGACGAATTTTTTCGAGCATCTCTCGAATACCCTCGATGTGCTCGCCGTTGCGGTCCTCAAACCCCTGCTGCAACATGCGACGAAGTGCTGCGTTGATGTCTCCGTGGTAGAGAAGATCATCCGTGAGCTGCTCCATGACATCGAACGCGTCCACCTCGAATCCCTGCTGTGTTCCATCCCATGGGGAATAACGAAAGCGAGGTCTGGGCATAGGTTGAGGGTACTCCCCTGAGTTGCTTTCGACCCGGCAGCTAGCTGCGTGCCCGGTACTGCGCGCGGCCGCCTACGGCGTCTTTATTGAGCCGCTTAGCCAAGTGCAAGCCCTCAAGAATCAACTCCACTGCCGATGCAATCGCAGCTGGGCTGGGAGTTTCTCCCGCCAGCTCAGCTACGGGTGCCTGCAAAGAAGGCAACTGCTCAAGGAGTTCTACGTACTTGGCTGAAGCCACATCCTCGCCAGTGTCCACTGGCCCACGCTCCTCGAGGCTTGAAATCACCGCCGTCAGATTCTCTGGGGAGACACGCTCACGAAACACCGTCAAGATTGCTGCGCGAATCAGATGGTCAAGGATCTGGCCCTCGCGGCCCTCCTCGATGGTCTCAATCTCGATCTTGCCAGCAGTTGCAGCAGGCAGGGCCTCAAGATCACAAATACGTGGCACGACTTCGTCTTCGCCACCAATGAGTGCACGCCGGGCGGCATTCGCCACCATGACCTCGTAATTCGACACCGACAGACGTACCGAGACTCCTGAGCGCTGAGAAATATGTGGGCTCTGCCTGGCTTGTTGGGACAAGGTGGCCACGATGTCGGTCATGAATTCTGGAACCTCGACGCCGATGCCCTCGGCCGAGAATGGCGAGGCCTCTTGCAAGATGATGGCAACCTCTGTCTCTACATCGAGCGGGTAATGAGTGCGGACCTGCGAACCGAAACGGTCCTTCAGTGGGGTAATCAGCCGACCACGGTTGGTGTAGTCCTCGGGGTTTGCAGAAGCCACGAGCATGACGTCTAGCGGCAGGCGAATCTTGTAACCGCGAATCTGAACGTCTCGCTCTTCGAGCACGTTGAGCAGGCCAACCTGAATTCGCTCGGATAGGTCGGGCAACTCATTGATGGCAAAGATGCCTCGATTGGTCCGAGGAACTAGGCCGTAATGCAGGGTGAGTTCGTCGGACAAGTAACGACCTTCGGCGACTTTGATGGGATCAACCTCGCCGATCAAATCTGCAATTGCAGTGTCGGGTGTCGCTAGTTTCTCGCCAAAGCGGAAGGAGCGGTGGACCCAAGAAATAGGCGTGTTTTCTCCATGTTCGGCCATGAGCGACCTGGCATGGAACGAGACCGGAGCATACGGATCGTCGTTGATTTCCGATCCCTCAACGATCGGAAGCCACTCGTCAAGCAACTCGATAAGCGACCGAATAATGCGAGTCTTGGCTTGGCCGCGCTCACCCAAGAAGATCACGTCATGGCCGGCGAGCAGAGCGTTTTCTACTTGTGGGAACACAGTGTCTTGATAACCAAGAATCTCTGCGAACAACGGCTCACCGCTCCGAATCCGAGCAACTGCGTTGCGCCGCAACTCAGACTTGACTGACTCGGACTGCCACCCCGACTCACGCAGCTCCGCAAGCGTAGAAATCTTGGGCGGTGCCGAAGCGGTAGCAGGGAGTATCTGTGAGGCATCTGCGGAGGACGAGGTTTGTGGCATCCGCGCAGGATACCCGGCTCCTACCTGCTACTCACTCGCGGCTGAACCAGACCGCTGAAACACAAGCACCAGCCAACCCTCATCTTGTTCAACCTCGATCAGCCTGAACTCCGAGAAAACCCGCTCGACGCGTTCCTGCTGATGTTCCAGCACCCCACTCACCATGATCAATCCGGTGGGGGCCACGCTGCTAGCTAGCTGTGGTCCACTCTCTTCGATGATCGGCAGCAACAAGTTTGCCAGCACAAGATCAAACTCGGTCCCGTCACCCGCAAAGCCCTGAGCGGGCAACGTCTGGATCTTGTCCGAGACACCATTGAGCTCGGCCACGAGCTCGGTGACTCGAATTGCCTCAGGGTCACTGTCGACGGCGAGTACTGAGTCCGCTCCGACTAACACACTGGCCACGCTCAGAACTCCTGTGCCACAGCCCACGTCTAGAACACGCGCGCCGCAGAGATCTAGCTGCGAGATTTGCCCAACGCAGAGTCGCGTCGTTGCATGACTCCCGGAACCAAATGCTGAGCCCGGCTCTAGAACAATCTCAAGCAGCGACCCGTCATCTACCTGCTGTTGCAGTTGCGCATCGTTGCTGACCCATTCGGGTCGCAGCAGAATTCGGTTGCCGCACACCCAGGCCTGAGCGTGCTTGCGCCACTCATTGCTCAGTTCGAAATCGGCTTCGATGGGTTCAATTCCAACTACAAGGGAACCGGCCTCGAGGCCTCGAATCCCCGAGGGGGTCAGATCTCCGATCAGCCTAATAAAGCCGTCGCTGTCTGCGAGCTCCACCACAGCCGTTGCTCCGAATAACCAAAACCGATCGGCCAT
>WLLG01000189.1 GCA_009700815.1 Actinomycetota bacterium | reverse complement strand
TATCTTGACTAAGTGCTTGAAAGAGTGCTTGCTTCAGGCTACCTTTAACTTCATACACAAACGCCGGGGGTGCGGGCGAAAGCCCCCCTCGTGCCAGAGTCATCGGGTCTCCCCCCGATCTGATGACTCACCTGCTGAAGGACTGGCTCCCCCCGCCAGTCCTTCGGCCTTTTTCCCCAAAGCCAGTAGACGTCAGGCAATTTGAGCCGTTCGGCAGTACTGTCTGCAGATGCAGACATCGCAGAACGGCTCCAGCAGCGCCCAGTTATCCACGACGGGTGCGGCATTCTTTGATCTTGACCGGACCTTGCTAGCTGGAGCAAGCGGACCGATCATTAGTGATGCGCTCAGGCGGGTTGGGCTGCTGTCAGGTTCGACCTCGGGAATTGAGTCGGTGGCATTCGGGATTTTCAATCTCATCGGTGAAACCTGGCCATCCATGATGATTTCCCGACAAGGTGCACGCGCTGCGCGGGGCTGGGCTATTGAACTTGTGCAAGAGGCAGCAGACATCGCAACAGCTCAGCTCTTGCAGTCAGTTCTGCCCTTCGCACTACAAGAGATCGAGGAGCATCGCGCTGCCGGTCGCAAACTGGTCATGGCGACCACCACACCAGCGGATCTGATTGCTCCGCTAGCAGAGGCGCTCTCTTTTGATGATGTAGTGGCAACTCGCTACGGCCATAGCGGCGGGCACTATGACGGAACCATCGATGGCGAATTCGTTTGGGGTAAGGGTAAGGCCCGAGCAGTGCGGCAATGGGCACAGAGCCATCAGGTGGACCTCGATGAGAGTTACGCCTACTCGGATAGCTATTACGACGTCCCCTTGCTGTCCCAGGTGGGTAACCCGCGCGCTGTGAATCCAGACCCACGCATGTTTGCTCAGGCCACCATCCGACGTTGGCCAGTCATGCACTTTGATGTACCCCCAGGAGTGCCCAAGTTTGCCGGCATTGAGCCGCAACGGTTGCTGCTCCTCCTAGCCCAGCCGCAGCTCTTTCCATGGGTTCGCTTTGGAATCGACGGGCTCGAGAATCTGCCGACAGATGGCCCAGCAATTCTGGTGGGAAACCATCGCTCCTACTTTGACCCGCTCGCAATCTCATTTCTTCTTGCTCGTGGTGGTCGGCCCGCTCGCTTTCTTGGCAAAAAAGAGGTCTTTGATGCCCCGCTTGTGGGTGATGTCGTGACGGCTCTTGGCGGAATCAGAGTGGACCGCGGGACTGGCTCAGACGCACCCCTGCGCGCTGCCGAGGACGCCCTAGAAGCAGGCGAAATGGTTGCGCTGATGCCTCAGGGAACAATTCCACGCGGCCCGGCCTTCTTTCATCCCGAACTCCAAGGCCGTTGGGGTGCAGTTCGGCTGGCTCAGGCAACGGGTGCACCGATTATTCCTATCGGGCTGTGGGGAACCGAACAGGTCTGGCCCCGTAGTTCACGGTTCCCAGACGTGACGCAGGTGCTGCGGCCGCCCAAGGTACACATCACGGTGGGTGCCCCCGTTGAACTGGGAACTGATGATCTTGACTCAGAGACCAAACGGGTGATGTCAGCGATCTCTGCGTTGCTTCCCGAGGAGTCACGTTCCCTGCGTTCGCCCTCACAAGATGACTTGGCTCGAACCTATCCCGGGGGAGTGGTACCCGATGACGTCGAGTGGGCCAGCGATCACGAGACGGACCGCCGACCGGGCACTGACTGACCCTGCACTGACCGAGGCTTACTGCTTGGCAATCTGATTCAAGTCCATCTGGGTAATCAGGTCGCTCATGTGCTCTGCCACATAACGGGCGCCCTCTGGAGTGTCGAAGTGCAGCCCGTCAGTCGGGCGAAGTGTCAGCCCATCTCTCTGAGTAGGACATGGAAGCTCAGGGCAGACAAAGCCGGCCAAGTCGATAGCTGTTGCAGATGGCTGACTAGCAACATAGCGATCGATCAGTTCCCGTAGATGTGCCGTTGTCTGCAAGTCCTGCGGGCTTGGGCTGCCGGTCGGAGTGTTGCGAGCAGCAACCGTATCGGGCATGCGCACCCATGCCACGGCTGCACCTTCAGATGTCAGGCGGTTGTAGGTATCGGTGAACAACTGCTGCAACATGGTGTCCGACTCGGGAGTGCCGAACTCGTACCAGACGTCATTGACCGTGCGATCAATGCCCTCCCAGACAGAGAGCGAAATAACTAGGTCGGGATTGAACTGAGCTACAGATTCGTTTTGTCGCTGAGGAATGGAATTCTCACATTCAGCAACCATCACATTGCCCATCATCGTGATTGGCTTGTCTGGGCCCTTGCCGGGAACTCCAACGATTACCCCACACCCCGGAGTTGCCACAGATGCAAAGGTAATCCCGCGAGCAGTTAAGGACTCTGCGAGTGCGTCCTGCAGGCTTGCAGCCACGCTGTCTCCTACGAGTAAGACCCGCGCTGGTGGCCGGGGAGAGGCCGGTGTTGCTGCAGGTGTGATCGGTTCGGGGAGTACTGGCAGCAGGCCGAAGCCTCGTTGGGCCGAATCGGACTGCTTCCCAAAACTGGGACTCGACGTGGAGATTTCTCCCATGGCTCGTGGTTGAAGAAACGATGGGGCAGGCGGAAGGTCCCTAGTGAGGGCCAAGGTGGCCACTACCAGAACACCCGCTGCAAGCGGAACCACCACCACTGCGCGACTGCGGATGGGTACTACGCCGGTACGTATTGGACGCTCCACGAACTGGAACAGCAACAGAGCTAGGGGTATGACGATGGCCATTCGTACTGCGAAAAGTGGCCAGAGCCCTAGCGAGGTTCGCTGTGGGGTCAGCCACAGAAATATTGGCCAGTGGATGAGGTACACCCCGTAGCTAATTCTGCCCAGGTTGACCAGAACTCGCATCTGAAGCAGTCGAGTCAGAACTCCGCCCTGAATCACGCTGCCGATGAGGGCAGCGGTGCAGACTGCGCTGCAGAGCAAGCCCCAGGGGTAGAGCCAGGTTGAGTCCAAGCGGGCCAGATTGCTCAGCGCGAGGATGGCAACAACGGCAATCAGTGCGGCGACGGCGAGGGCTTTGCGAGCAATCTGGGAACTCAATCGCAGGTGGCGAAGGGTTGCGCATGCCAGCAATGCTCCGATCAGCATCTCGGCTGCTCGGGTATCGGTGCCAAAATATGCACGATCCATCGAGTTCCTGGCCAGCAGCAGATTGGCCGTGGCCGACATGACTGTGGCGGCCAGAAGAGTTGCAACCAGGCGATTCAGGCGAACCCGTCGGGTCGTGGGTCTACCTAGAACTAAGACAGTGCCAATCACGATCAGCAACAGGGCGTAGAACTGAGTTTCTACTGCGAGACTCCAGAAATGCTCAAGCGGGGAAGGTGCAGAAAATGCTTCGCCGTAACTGGTACCAACGGAAATGAAGTGCCAATTCACCAGATCGACAATCGACCAAGGAACGTCGCTACGAAGGTCGCGAAGTTGGCTGTCTTCCCAGACTCGGAACACGCCAAGGAGTAGTACTCCCGCAATGACCGTCCAGGCTGCTGGGGTCAGGCGTCGTAACCTGCGTGTCCAAAAACTTCCGGCGCTCATCGATGAGGTATTCCACCACTCCCGCAGAAGCAGGGAGGTGATCAGGAATCCTGACAGCGTGAAAAAGAGTGACACCCCCAAAAACCCACCCTGCATCCACGGGAAGTCTGCGTGAAAGAACAGCACCAACATGACTGCAACGGCCCGAAGGCCATCCAAACCAGGCACGTGCGGGAGTGGTTCTGCCTGCGACAGAGCAAGGCTGCGGGGTTCCTCGACGATCGTTGTCACAACCTGACCCTCCCTCTAACAGCAGGTGCAGCATCACTCATGGTGCCCGCAGGCGCCACCCCGCTAGCTACGAATTGGTGACTCGCTAGGCAGTGCGAGCGCGGATGATATTGAGAGCAGAGCCAGCACGGAACCACTCAATGTGTTCAGGGCTCATCGTCTGATTCCCTAAGAAACTCAGCGAGGTTCCGTCGGGTTTGGTGAGCAGACATTCAACGGGCTTGCCGGGCTGAAGGTCTGCTAGGCCGAGAATGCTGATCCGGTCGTCCTCGCCAATGACGTCGTAGACCTCGGGCTCGGCAAAGGTAAGTGCCAACACTCCCTGCTTCTTGAGATTGGCTTCGTGGATGCGTGCGAAACTGCGAACGATGATTGCTGCGGCACCGCGGAATCTGGGCTCCATGGCAGCGTGCTCACGTGAGGAACCTTCCCCCCAGTTCTCGTCTCCAACTGCAACCCAGCGTTGTCCCGCCTCGTGGTAATGCTTTGCAATATCAGGGAAGGACTTTGTTGTCCCATCGAGTTGGTCCTTGCCCTGGCCGGCCTCGCCAGTAAAGGCATTGATGGCACCCAGAAAGAGGTTGCCCGAGATGTTCTCAAGGTGTCCCCGATATTTGAGCCAAGGCCCTGCCATAGAGATGTGATCGGTGGTGCACTTACCTTGTGCCTTAAGCAGGATCGGCAGGTCGAGGTAGTCCTTTCCGTCCCAAGCGAGGAATGGTTCGAGAAGCTGCAAGCGATCCGAGGTCGGCGAAACCTTGACGCTGATCCCGCTGCGATCTTGTGGGGGAGACACAAAGGTGTTCTCGCCTGGCGTGAATCCGAGCGCAGGAAGTTCTTCTCCGATGGGCTCGGGCAAAAGCACCTGCTCACCGGAAGAGTTGGTGAGTGTGTCGCTGATTGGATCAAAGTCCAGCGTCCCGGCAAGTGCGAGTGCCACAACTGTCTCTGGTGAGGTGACAAAGGCCAGCGTGTTCACAGAGCCATCGTTGCGCTTCGGAAAGTTTCGGTTGTAGCTGGTCACAATGGTGTTCGGGTGGTCGTTTGCCGCTGTAGGCCGATCCCATTGGCCAATGCAGGGCCCGCAGGCATTAGCCAACACAGTTGCGCCAGCGGCTTCGAAGGTGCTCAGGAGTTCATCTCGGGCGATCGTGGCGCGAACCTGCTCGGAACCGGGAGTGATCATGAGCGGGACCTTGACAGCCAGACCGTTTGCAGCGGCGAATCGCAAAATCGAAGCCGCCCGGGTGATGTCCTCATAGGAGGAGTTCGTGCAAGACCCGACAAGCGCCGAGCTGATTTCGAGTGGCCAGCCCTCGGCGCGAGCCTCGTCCCCAAGTGCCGAGACTTCCCTTGCTA
>WLLG01000188.1 GCA_009700815.1 Actinomycetota bacterium | reverse complement strand
GACTTCGCTCAAAAAAGATGCCACGGTGGTGGTATCGAGAGACTCAAGTAGAGCCGCACGCATGTTGAAGCGAGCGATGATTGCCGGACTCAACGCCGGCGGGGTCAACGTCTTAGACCTAGAGACGGCAAGCGTTCCGCTCACGCGTTTTCATTGCAGGGCAACGTTGGTTTCTGGGGCAATCACCTTGCGACTGAGTGCAGATGACCCTGACTCCGTCATCATCCGGTTCTTTGATCGTGGTGGCTCGGACATTCTCGAAGAGCAGCAGCGAAAGATTGAACGACTCTTTACGCGTGAGGACTTCCGGCGAGTGCGACCGGCCGACATCGGCGACATCGACTTGGTACCGCGTTCCCTTGAGCAGTACGCGCTTGCGCTCGAGCACACCATCGATGTCAAGCGGGTCGCTGCAAGGCGCTTCAAGGTGGTGATTGATTACTCCTACGGTTCCACCAGCTTTGTTATGCCAAACGTGCTGGCAAAACTTGGTGCAGAGGTTCTGGTGGTCAATCCTTTCGCATCTACAAAGGGAACCCTTGGATTCGATCGCGATGAGCATGCCGCTCAAGTTGCGGCGCTAGTCAAAGCTTCTGGTGCTGACCTTGGTGCGCTCATTGATCCCAGCGGGGAGCAGTTGTTGTTAGTGGACGACCACGGAACGGTCCTTACTTTTGATCAACTGCTGTTCGTCTTCTTGGACTTGGTTTGCGACAACCTTTTAGGTGACACCGTGGCATTGCCGGTAACGGTCAGCAGGGCTGCAGCAGAGATAGTTGAGTCTCGCGGGTACAAGGTCTTGTGGACCAAGACTTCAGCAGCCGCACTGATGGAAGAGGCTGACTCTCCTGCCGTTGGGTTTGCTGCGAATCTTGAGGGTGGGATTATCCTCCCTGGCTTCTTGCCTGCCTTTGACGCCGCAGCAGGACTGCTCAAGATGCTTGATCTGCTAGCAGGCAGAGACGTAAAGCTGTCTGAACTCGTTGCGCATGCACCATCGGTGCATCTCCTGCACGAACAAGTGATCACTCCGTGGGAACAAAAGGGCACGGTAATGAGGACTCTGGTGGAGCAAACGCATGGCCGAGAGGTGGACCTGATCGATGGCATCAAGGTGCACCACGACTCGGGCTGGGTGCTCGTTCTGCCTGATCCAGAAGAGCCGATTACACATATCTGGGCTGAAGGCGACAGTGCAGGTGATGCGCGGACATTGTCTCAGGAGTACGCCCGACGTATTCGGCAGATGCTGAAGTAGTGCAGTGCCTTCCCGCTCACCTGATCTGGAGACCCATCGCAGTTGAGGACTCATCTGTATGTCTGTGTCGGGTAGCTTTGGCATCATGAACGTGCCAGAAGAACTCAGGTATTCATCCGATCACGAGTGGATTCGGATTGAGGACGGAAAAGTGCGGATCGGTATTACCGATTACGCACAGGATGCCCTTGGAGACGTTGTGTTCGTCCAAGTGCCAGAGGTAGGAGCCATGGTGGGCGCCGGAGATACCTGCGGCGAGGTTGAGTCAACGAAATCCGTCTCCGAGATTTACGCCCCCATCAGCGGCACGGTCGTGGAGACCAACTCGGAGCTTGAACTCTCTCCCGAACTAATCAATTCGGACCCCTACGAGGCAGGTTGGATCGCTACGATCGAACCAACGGATCTTGCTGCAGTCCAGGAGCTTCTCGACGCTGCCGCCTACCGGCAAATCACCGAGAGCTGAGCGCAGAACCTATGGGCGCCGATGGAGTCATCTGCCCTGTTTGCAGCATTCTGAATCAGCCAGGGGCAAACTTTTGCTCAGCATGTGGCGGCGAGTTGCCCGAGGTAACCGAGCTTGCTACTGGCAGTTATCCCATTGTGGGTGTTGATGTTGCCGGTGCGGGCGAGGTTGGGCAACTCATCATTACTCGCGGTTCCACTGCTGGCGCTCGGTTTGCTCTCACATCCGATGTGGTCACAATTGGTCGTGATCCCAAGAGCATCGTGTTCCTTGATGACATCACCGTGTCCAGAAATCACGCAGAGGTGCGCAGAGATCCCGATGGGCAGTTTCAATTGATCGACTCTGGTTCGCTCAATGGCACCTACCTTGATGGCGAACGGGTTACACAGGCGCTGCTGCGTGAGGGTGCGCAGGTTCAAGTTGGGAAGTTTAGGTTTGTGTTTGTTATCGGGATTCTCGGAGGTCCGGCATGAGTGATACTGCAACGGCGGGGCATCTTTCCATTGGCGAGGTGCTTGCAATGGTGCAACAGGATTTCCCCGATGTGACGATTTCCAAGATTCGCTTTCTTGAGAGTCAGGGTCTCATTGCGCCTGAACGAACAGGCTCTGGTTATCGCAAGTTCTATGAGGCAGACATTGAGCGACTGCGCTGGATTCTGCATCAGCAGCGAGACAATTTCTTGCCGCTCAAAGTGATCAAGAACATGTTGGAACAAGGTGTCGATCAATACGATCCCATGGGCGATCAACCGACA
Source organism: Actinomycetota bacterium (assembly GCA_009700815.1). Lineage (GTDB taxonomy): Bacteria > Actinomycetota > Acidimicrobiia > Acidimicrobiales > Microtrichaceae > IMCC26207. The sequence goes on along the minus strand of WLLG01000188.1, from coordinate 2,676 downwards.
CTGTGGTCCACTGCCACCGACCTTGATCTACTTGACCCATCAACGGTTCAAGATGACGAGGACGACGAGGACGAGGACGAACCAAGCCTGAGCGATGAGGCTGCTGCAGGGGCTGAGCGTATGTCTCCGGCCCACCCAGCGGTGGCTTCAGCTACGCAGCGTTCAGAAGACTCCACGTCTGCTCAGCGCTCCCGTGCGCTTTTGCCCGAAGCCCGAAATGCCCAGCGAGACGCAGATCTTGCAACTGAAACCACTTCCACTTCCGGAGAGCCTGTGACCGAGTCAAACCGTCCTGCGCATGCCACCCCAGCAGATGTTGTTGCAGCCCTTCAAGAGGATCCTCGCATCAAGGGGCGTTCCCGCAAAGGCTCTGCTGCATCAGATGGCGACGGCTCAAGCAGTGCACAATCAGAGCCCTCCGAGGCTGCGCGATCTGGGCGCGGAAAGCCTGCGCGAAAGAAGAAGTCTTCAGCTTCGGACACGCTGCTTTCCGCTGAAGAGTTATGCGAGTTGTGCAGCATTAGCGAGGACCTTCTTGCAGGGCTGGAGCAATACGGTTTGGTTGTGCCCGGATTCATGGGGGGCCGGCCAACTTATGACGGCGAGGCAGTAGAGGTTGCACATTTTGCAGCTCGCTACGCCGAACTGGGCGTTGAGCCTAGGCACCTGCGCATGTACAAGGTCTCGGCCGAGCGAGAAGCTGGTTTCGTCGAGCAACTCGTTGTCCCGCTCATGAAGCAGCGCAACCCGGCATCGCGGCAACAAGCAGCAGAGCGCTGCGATGAACTCCTCGCCATGGGGGCTGAATTGCATGCGGCTTTGCTGCAGCGGCAGCTGTCGCAAATCACCCGCAACGACCAGGACTGAGAGCTCGACAGCCGGGCTAGGTGGCGCAGTCAGCGGGCATCGTAACTACAACTAAGCTAACTATGTGATCGAGCTTGAGTTGGTCGCTGTGCGAGTAGAACTTCCGAGTAACACCCCAGTGATGGTGTTGCGCGAACTGCAAGGCCGTCGCCGGCAATTGTCGATATTTATCGGTGGACCCGAGGCTACGGCTATTGCTTTTGCCATGGAAGGAGTCGAGACTCCTCGCCCCCTTACTCACGACCTGTTCTGCGATGTTCTTGATGGCCTCAGCGCTCAACTCGAACGGGTCGTGATTACCGAGTTGCGTGAGACAACGTATTACGCCGACCTAGAAGTCAGTTCTGCTTCTGGGCTGCAACACATTTCTGCTCGCCCCTCCGATGCCGTAGCGCTCGCCGTCAGGGCAGGATGCCCGATTTTCTCTTCCGAAGAAGTACTTGATACGGCTGGATTTATTGAAGATACGGGGTCAGATGATGACTCCGATGACCTTCCTGAAGCAGTGGTAGAAGAGTTCAAACAGTTCATTGAGCAAGTTTCACCCGAGGACTTTGGTTCCTAATCGCGACCTCACTCCCTGCTGCGACTAGGCAAATCGGAACATCCACCGCATACTTACTACCTCGGAGTAATTTCTCGGATGCAACTTGCGGCCGGAATTCACTGGCACAAAGACGTGGAGCGCGATCAATGCAAGAAATTTTGAGCGAAACCCTAGAACTGCCGACACCAGAGCAGGGCTTTAGTGGTCGCAAGACAGCCGAGATTGTCGGGATCACCTACCGTCAGTTGGACTACTGGGCTCGAACCGACCTGTTGGTGCCATCGCTGGCCGAAGCTCGCGGTAGCGGGTCTCGTCGTCTGTACTCCTATCGCGATTTGCTGGAACTCAAGATCATCAAGACGCTGCTCGATGCAGGACTCAAGCTTGAGTCTGTGCGGCAGGCCTTCGATTACATGCGTGAACACCTGATCGAGGACATCACCTCGGCGAACTTGGTCATTAGCGGGCGAACCTCAGTTCTGGTTCGCTCTGGCGAGGAACTCATCGACGTGTTGCAGAAAGGGCAGGGAGTGCTCAACGTACTTCCGCTCGCCGGCGTCAAAGAAGAGGTGGACGCTCGCATCGTCGAGTTCCGCCCGGCAGGAACTCCCGCAACCGAGATCTCTGCGGTTGCAACAGAAGCGCCGGCCGTTTCTGTGGCTGCTGGTCTCTGAGGCCGTAATTTATGCAGTTCTCACCTCTAGATTCGGTTCACCGCGCACTCGACGCCAAGATGGTTCCCTTTGGTGGTTGGGACATGCCCCTTTCGTACCCTGGTGGAACGCTGGAGGAGCATCGCGCCTGCCGCAGCGACGCAGTGGCATTCGATGTCAGTCATCTTGGAACGGTTCGCGTTCAGGGGCCTGCCGCACTCGAGGCCTTGCAGCGAACCCTGACCAATGACCTGAATAAAATCCAGCCTGGTCGAGCGCAGTACACGCATCTGCTCGACCCAGAAACTGCCTCGGTGGTGGATGACATCATTGTCTGGTGGGTTGCACCAGACGTCTTCGATGTCATGCCGAATGCATCAAATACCGAGGGTGTGCGCTCGGCCCTAGCCAATGCCGCTGAACAAGGCGAGATCTCGATTGCCGAGACCACAGCTCTGCGGGCCGTCATCGCAATTCAAGGCCCGAAAGCTATCGAGAGACTGGCAACCGTCTTGCCGGATGCGGCTTCGGTCGGCCGATTCCGCGTCAAAGAGTTTACCTTCGAAGGTGCAGACTGCATCGTTGCCGGAACGGGGTACACCGGCGAAG
>WLLG01000187.1 GCA_009700815.1 Actinomycetota bacterium | reverse complement strand
TCGGCGTTGACAAACCCGCCGCCGTTACCCGACAACCAAGCTGCGCGATAGACCATCAGTCGAGCGGCCTCAATCTGCGTAGCCATATCGGCGAGCATGAACGCAATCGACTGATTCATGATGATGGGCTTGCCGAATGCTGTGCGCTCCTGGGCGTACTGCAGTGCGTACTCATACGCGGCACGCGCTACGCCAACTGCCTGAGCACCAACGGCTGGGCGTGTGGCCTCGAAGGTTGCCATCGCTGGCTGCTTGCCCGAACGGATCGCTGGGTTCTTCAGTGCCTCATGAGCCCGAGCGATTTTTTCATCCAGCTTGTCTTTGCCGCCAAGCAAGTTCGCTCCGGGGATCTTCACGTCATCTAGCACAACTTCAGATGTGTGCGAGGCGCGAATGCCGTGCTTCTTGTACTTCTGGCCCATGGACAGTCCGGGCGTATTTGGCCCAACTACGAAGCTGGCTTGACCGCGGCCCTTGAGCGCAGGGTCAACTGTTGCAACGACTACGTGCACGTCGGCAATTCCGCCGTTCGTTATCCATGCTTTGGTTCCGTTGAGAGTCCATTCGTCTTTGGCCTCGTCGTACACGGCACGGGTCCGAAGCGAAGAAACATCTGACCCTGCGTCGGGCTCAGAAACGCAGAACGCTCCGAGCGCAATCTTCTCGGGGGTGCCGTAGCACTGCGGCACCCACTCGAGTGTTTGCTCCATCGTGCCGTTGCCCGCGATTCCTGCAGCAGCCAAACTCGACCCAAATATTGCAAGCCCAATGCCTGCGTCGCCCCAGAACAGTTCCTCAAGTGCAACTGGCATGGTCAGCCCAGTTGGGTCACCCATCATTGCCTGAGAGATGAATTCAAAGCCGTACAAGCCAATGTCAGCAGCCTGCTGAACGATTGGCCACGGGAACTCTTCACGCTCGTCCCACTCTTCAGCTGCGGGCCGCACCACGTTCTCGGCGAAGTCATGGACCCACTTCTGGATCTGCAGTTGGTCCTCATTCAGGGTCATCGAGAATTCACTCATGCGCTGCGTTCCTTTCGCTACATACTCGGGTGCTGTTCGGTGGTGTCAGGTTCAGTTCGTGAGATCTACCCACTCGGAACTTACTGTTCCGTATGTTACCCGTGGGTAACCTACCACTTTGGGAAGAACTTCCAAACCGTACGGATCAAACCGCCCAACTACAACCACAACTTGGGCAACTGGGTTGAATTGCTCACATCTGACCGATTGCGTCCGATTGAGACAGCAGGAGGCACGATGCTCGCCGAGCAGAACACCGGAAACGCAGTCCATCAACTCCGAATCTTGTCGGGTTTGAACCAGCGTGAGGCCGCGCGCCGTATTGGCATTTCTCGCTCCACGTTGCGCTCTTGGGAGGCTCATCGCACAACCCCGGACTCCTCGCAATTAGTCTCAGCAGTTGCGGCTCTCGGCCAAGACCTTGACGACGTGATGGTGCCTCGAACCGACTTGATCGACCCCGAGCACCTAGGCCTGCTCACGGTTGGTACGGAGCAGATTGTGGTTGCGGATCACCTCGCTGCAGACACAACTCCCCATGAGTTCAACATCTCACTAATCGGCGCCTACCTCGGTGCCGTGCGCCGGCAGCGAGGCCTGACTATCGACGCCCCCGTTCAGTTGCGTTCACATGACCTCTCTGCTCTTGCTGTCGTGCTCGACCTGAATGATGACGAACTACAGCACCTTCTCGCCTCCGAGTTTGATCTGAGCAGTGAATCGGCGCGCCAAGCAGTGCGAGGACTCCTAGCAGCCGGCCTCGTCGCTCTGGCCGCGAGCGGTGCTCTGCAGAGTTCTTGGCTAGCTCAGCCAGGACTCGCGACCCAACACCCTTATCATCAGCGGACAAATTTTTGGGCCGGCGATCTTGGTCCGACGCTGCGAGGACCGGCGTTCTGGATGGGTAGAGGTGCGCCTTCGGAACTTGCCGTGTGGAAGGCAGCATCTTCTCGAGAGTATGGCCCAGCCGAGGAGTTCATTGAGCTCGACCCTGAGGACGCCATAGAAGTCGACCTAGAAAATGGTGCTTCCTTTGCAGATGCAAAAGTCTCAACCTCAAGCGAACTGGCCGGTTCAAACTTCTGCTGAATTGTTGCTCAAGCTTGGCCGCTCAATGTCGATACGGCTGATGTCGAAACCGGACCAGATAGGTCCGCCGTCGACATCGGAGCATGGGAACAAACAGATGCAAGTTGCGGTTGCGCAACACGATTCAGGTCCTTACTAGCGCAGCAATTCTGCTGACCCTGGGCGCTGCTTGCACACCACTTGCAGCCCCCGCACTGACTCAAGTTGCAAACCAGAGCGCCATCTCCTCGCAGGCTGTGGTGGCTCCTCGGATCGCTACCACGACAACCACTGTGAAAGCACGAGTGGTCACGACCACCACGGTCAAACCCACCACCACCACAGTCAAACCCACCACCACCACGATCAAACCCACAACCACCACGATCAAACCCACAACCACCACGATCAAACCCACAACCACCACGATCAAACCCACCACCACGACGGTCAAACCAACCACCACGACCACCACCATCAAGCCGGCCACCAGCACCATCAAGCCGGCCACGACTTGGCCTGTGTCGCTCACGGCTTTGTTCCATGATTCTCAGACAACGGCGACGCTCGGCGGTTGTCGTGTCTTCCCGGCAGACCATTACATGAATGCCACAAATGTGAATTCCTTACCTGTCCGGGCAGAATCCGCTGCCTGGCTGAATAGCATCGGCGGTGCTTCCACCAATCTGGTAGCACCCAGTTCGAACGTCTGGCAAGGCTCTCGTCCCGGCACTCCGATGAACATTGTGGACTCCCGATCGACTGGCTTTAAGCCCGTCACCTTTGGCCACGATTGGTCGGCAAAGTCCTACCTCGGCCCCTATCCGCTACCAGCCTCACCCGCTTTGCAAGGTGCACCAAACTTGTCGGGAGCCTGGGACAAGCGACTCATGGTGGTGGACTCGGCCGAGTGCATGGCCTACGAGCTGATTCAGTACACACAGGTCTGGAACGGCACCTCCTTTAACCGCAATGCACTAGCCGGAGCTCGCTACCCACTGAACTCCAACGACATGCCGCTCGGCACAACCAACGCACCAAATACCCCCATGATTGGGCAGTACGTCCTGAACTCCGAAGTGAACTCCGGGACCATTCCACACGTCATGGCCTTCTGCTCCCAGAACACTCGCATTAGTACCAGCTCACTGTGGCCAGCACGAAAGAGCGATGGCTTTAACACTGCGGCCGACGCCATGCCCATGGGAACTTGGATCCGCCTTGGTAGCAACATCGACCCCAGTTCGTTCACTGGTGGCACCCGTGTGATTGTTGAAGCACTGCAAACACGGGGCGCAGTCCTGACCGATAGCTGCGCCCATCCGTTCAGCCTGCTCGCGGAGAACAGCGCTGACTGGAACAACGCCGATATGGCGCAGCTCACCCGCCTCACACCTGCTGACTTTCAGGTGGTCGACTCCGCAGTCATGAAGGTGTCCGACTCGAGCTATGCCGTCCGGTAATTCAGGGCGCAGGCTTGGCGTCGGTACAAGCTAAGCAGCGCCTGAATCAGGCCGGGCTAGGCCTGCCGGACTTGAGTTCCGGTTGGCGAATCCTCTGCCACCCAGCCAGCTGCGTGAATCTCATCTCGCAATGCGTCAGCTAGGGCCCACTCTTTTGCTGCTCTGGCCTCATCCCGCTGAGAAGCTAAGGCCAAAATCTCGGCAGGAGCCTGCTGGGCCTGACCGAACACTTCCAATCCGACGGCGCCGAGGATCTGACGCCAGGCTGCTACGAGCGGGCCGGCACTCCCCTGCTCATCTCCTGCATCAAGGGCCCGGTTGATCTCTGTGACAAGTCCAAAAATCTGCGCATAGGTGGCGGGAGTGTCTAGGTCATTGTCCATCTGCTGTTGAAAGGCTGCGATCGCAGCAGGTTCCGGTTCAGCCGGCGCAACCTCGGCCACTCGACGGGCAAGCGAATCCAGGCGATCTAGGGCATTCTCTGCCGCAGCAATAGTCGAGTCTGTGACCTCCACAGGTGAGCGATAATGCGAACCGAGAACCACCAGCCGATACGCCCGCGGATCATGTGATGCAATCAAGTCAACCAAAGTCGTGAAGTTGTTGAGCGACTTTGACATCTTCTCGCCGCCGACCTCTACAAACCCGTTATGCATCCAGTGCCCAGCAAAAGGCCGTCCAATCGCCACCGCTTGAGCGCGTTCATTCTCATGGTGAGGAAACGCCAGGTCCATGCCGCCGCCATGAAGATCGAATCCATCACCCAGCAGATCCAGACTCATCACAACGCACTCGGTATGCCATCCCGGCCGGCCTGATCCCCAAGGCGATGGCCATGCAGGCTCATTTGGCTTGGCAAACTTCCAGAGCACAAAATCGGCTGGGTGGTGCTTGTTCCCTTCTCCCAGAATGACGCGATCACCGCCGCCGGTCAGCATCTCATCTAGTGATTGTCGAGCCAGTAGGCCATAGCCGGGAACCCTGTCCACCGATAGGTAGACCCCATCGGGAGTCACGTAAGCAGCATCTTGTTCAATCAGGTCGGCAATAAGTTGCACCATCTGCTCGACGTACTGCGTGGCGTGCGGATCATGGTCGGGCCGAAGCACTCCTAGCGCATCCATTGCCGAGTACCAGACTTGTTCGTACTCTTGGGCAACCTCGGTCCAGTCTCGCCCTTCTTGGGCCGCACGCTGCAAGATCTTGTCGTCAATATCAGTGATGTTCGACACGTAGCTGACCTTGTTTCCCGACCAGATCAGATAGCGGCGGAGAATATCGAACACCAGCGAAAAGCGGCCGTGACCCAAGTGCGGTGGCCCGTACACAGTCGGACCACAGACATACATCGAGACTTTTCCGGCTTCACGTGTTTCGAGTGGAGTCACCGCCGAAAGCGCAGTGTCGTACAACCGGATCATGGGGGGACACCTTACTGTCCTGCAAGGAACCCCCTCCCCGCTCCGTTTCCTGCTGCGAGGGGTGGGGTTTTTCTTCCCGCTCCGTAGGCTGAGTCCTGTGAACACCACCCCAGATGTTTCGCTCCGACGCAACGAGGTTGTTCGACTCTCGGTCAGCATCACGGTGCCACTCCTGCTCGCGATT
>WLLG01000186.1 GCA_009700815.1 Actinomycetota bacterium | reverse complement strand
TGCTGAGGGCTTCTCGAACCTCTGATTCGACGGTCCCTAGGTCTTCACCGACCAAGGTTGCGCCGGCTCGCGCTGCCTCCATCACAGCAAGGTCAAGAAGCTCCGCGCCAAACTGCGAGACGTAGCCACCCTGCGCGGCGGTCATTCCCTGTGGAATCCAAAACAGGCGGAACAACCCCATCACATGATCCACTCGCAGCGCGCTGCAGTGATTCAGCATGCGCTGGAGAGTTTGAAGCCATGGCGCGTACCCCGCCTGTCGAAGCTTCCACGGAACATAAGGCGGCAGTCCCCAGTCTTGCCCCTGCCGATTGAACTGGTCAGGGGGCGCACCAATTCGGCAATCGAGCGCCAGTAGATCTTGGTCACGCCAAGCGTCGGACCCTCCGGGATCAAACCCCACGGGCAAGTCCGCAAGCAGGCCAGCCCCGGCCTGAGCCGCAACTGCAAGCTGCACCTCGCATTCCACGTGTATCCATCGCCAAAACGCCACACGGTCACTGTGTGCGGCACAAAATTCCGCTACCCCGGCCATGTTCGGGTGGCGATGCTCCTCGGGCCATTCCTGCCAACCTGACTGGTAGTGCTCGGCCAGCGCGCAGAACTGCGCGTGGAGTGTTAGCTCCGGATCTGCCTGTGCAATTTCGAGTGAGTGTTGCACCACCCGACTGCCGCGTACCTCTGCCCAAATCTCTGTCAGCGCAGTTAGTTTGAGCGCCCAAACCTGGTCTCGGTCAATCAGTTGATCTGCGTTGAGCGCACGCCCGGCTGCAGCGGCTCGGCTGAGTTTCTCGCCAATCAGGTCGGCCCCGATGACGGACTCAACTCGCAGGTACAACAACGACCAGAACCGGCGAGAAGACGCGTAGTAGGGCGATGCCTGCTGATGGGCCAGGGGGAGCGAGGCGCCGAGTGGATTATGTGCCAGTAGTGAAGCACCAGTTCCCTCTGCCCAGTTTGCCAGAGTGGCCAGATCAACAAAATCCCCGTGGCCCCAGCTCTGCTTAGAGCGCGATGCATACAACTGCGCAGACCAGCCCCAACCACGTTTGGGTCGCAGAGAACGTTCCGGCACAACAAACAAATGCGTAACAGGGCCACCGTCCGCTGGCTGAAGTTGATGCGCTCCGAGCGGCAAGTCAGGGGGAAGGCGAGTCTGAGCTAGGACTTCGCCTCCTTCGGCGAGCGACACCACTCCGGGCGACCACAACTCAGCAGTCTCGCCGGGGTGAACAAACCAGATGTGTGCATCCTGGGGTGGACCATCAGGGTGCTCCTCTGCCCCTTGGACTCTTCGCAGCGCTTCACGGGTTTCCGGTTCGGTATCGCGCCAAGACCCATCTGTTCCCCACCAGCCTGAAGCGATTCCGAAGGGGTCTTGCTCTGAGTTCATGGCACTAGTTTGGACCAGCTTTCAGCCTGTAACTGCCCTGTCACGATGTGAAGGCGGCTAGTCCGTAGACTCTCGCTGTGTCATTCTTCGTGGAACGCAGACTCCGACTCGTGGGCCGCCGCTTAGCGAAGGTTCGTGAGGAACTCCGGATCACCGATGAGCACCTGCTGCACTTCGCAGACATTACCGACGACTCTCGGATTCGGGCGATGGTCTCGGAAACCCCCCAAGCAGACGAGGATCACCGTGAAGCAGAGCGCACCTCTACTGCGCTTTCCAAGCATCGCCTCGAGCTGGTCGTGACGATTGAAAAGCTCGAACGCGAACAAGATGAACTTCTTGATGACATGAGCGCTCAACGCCGATGATCGATGCCGTACTGCCACAGATTTCTGCCGTAGAATACAAGTCCGATCACTTGCAGTTAGGAAGGCAACGGTGCCGACCAGAGTTGTAGTTGCAGAGGACGAGGCCATCATCAGGATGGATCTTTGTGAACTGCTCCAAGAAGAGGGTTACGAGGTAGTCGCCGACTGTGGTCGGGGCGATCAGGCAGTGGAGTTGGTGCGTCAGCATCGGCCAGATGTCACGTTGCTCGATATCAAGATGCCGGGCATGGATGGCATTTCAGCGGCACGTGAAATTGGGGCGGAACACCTGTCTGCCGTGGTGTTGGTTACGGCGTTTTCACAGCGCGAACTGATCGACGAAGCGAATGATGCCGGGGTGCATGGCTATGTCGTGAAGCCCTTTGAGCGCCATGACCTGGCACCTGCTATCGAGGTTGCGATCACTCGTTTTCGGGTTGAGGCTCAACTATCGGAGCAGGTTCAAGATGCAACGGCACAACTCGCTGCGCGCAAATTGTTAGACCGGGCAAAGGGTCTTCTCATGGATAAGCATGGACTTTCTGAACAGAAGGCCTTTGACTTCATCCAAAAGACGGCGATGGCTTCACGGAGCCCAATGACCGAGGTGGCAGAGCAGATTCTGTCGGGTTCACTGCAGCCGTAATTGGCCACCCAGGGCAGTCAGCTACGGATGTACGATTCATCCGGTGCCCACGCTGATGCTGATCGACGGGAACTCGCTGACATACCGCGCGTTCTTTGCCCTGCCCACTGATATGACTACTGCCTCGGGGCAGGTGACGAACGCTGTCTTTGGGTTTAGCTCCATGCTGCTCAATCTGATTCGCGATCACCGACCTGATCAGGTCATTTTGACCTTCGATCTTCCCCAGCCCACCTTTCGCCACAAAATGTTGGACTCCTACAAGGCCAACCGAGATGCCACCCCCGACATTCTCCGAGAGCAGATGGGAATTGTCCGCCAAGTTGTCGAGTCGCTACAGCTGCCAATCGTGACCCAACCGGGTTTTGAGGCTGACGATGTGATTGCGACGCTTGCCGTGCGGGCCGAGGCCGAGGGCCGAGACGTGATCATTGTGACGGGGGATCGCGATAGCTATCAGCTCGTCCACGATCCACATATCCGTGTGCTCTACAACAAACGCGGAGTCTCGGATTATGCGCTCTACGACGAAGCCGGGATTTTTGAACGCACGGGAGTCACCCCCGAGCAATATGTCGAGTACGCGGCCCTGCGAGGTGACCCTTCTGACAATTTGCCGGGGGTGCCCGGAGTGGGAGAAAAGACTGCAGCAAAGCTGATCAATCAATACGGGGGACTCGACGGCATCTTTGCCGCTGCGGCCGATCAAACCCCCAAGCTCCGCCAGAACCTGACCGAGAACGAGGCCCAGGCGCGTTCCAACTTTGAGATGATGCGACTGGTCCGCGATGTCGAGCTTGATGTTGATCCTGATGCGCTGGTGCAGGGGACGGTTGACCCTGATCAGGTGCTGGAATTGTTCAAGGCCTTGGAGTTTCCGTCGCTGGTGCCACGCCTAGCAGACGCTTTCCCAGAGATCTTTGGTAAGGATTCTGGTGCGGCCAGTACAGCAGCCCTCGTACTCGAGGCAGAGGTGATAGAGCCTGACTCGGTGCCGGAACTCATCGAGGAACTGCGTTCCTTAGCGAGCTTGCCCACCATGTGCATCGCCGCAGCTTGGACTGGCGAACCTGGCCGCAGCCCACTCGAAGGAATTGCCTTGGTAGCGAATCAGTCACTCGGCGAAGTGCTCTGGGTGCCCGCTGCTCAGTTCGATGCCGTATCGCAGGAGTTGACTGCTTTGTTGTGTGGTGAAGCCGCAGTGGCAGCGCATGATGCAAAGCCGATTCTTCGGTCACTACTGGGTCTTGGGTTGGACATCACGAGCCTCAGGTTGGATACCAAATTGGCCGCCTACCTGCTCGATCCGGCGGATGCGAACTATGACCTGCCGGCGCTGTTGCTGAAGCACGCTCAGGCAGAACTTGCAGGGGAGGGCACGGTGCCTTCTGGTCAACTCGACTTTGGTGAGAATGAACTCTCGGTTTCGCAGGAACCAGCACGTCTGGCGCTAGCGGTCGCATTTCTAAGCGAACCACTCAGCGCTTCGCTCGATGCGCAGGGGTTGACGGCGCTGAACGAACAGATTGAGGTCCCACTCGTTCGGGTTTTGGCCCGCATGGAGCACCTTGGAATCGGAGTAGATGTTGCCGTTCTGCAGGAGTTGAACGATTCGCTCACTCAGGTGGCAGATGCTGAGCGGGCTGCTATCCAAGAAGCGGCCGGCGAAGATTTCAACGTGAATTCCACCTTGCAGATGCGGCGGATTCTGTTTGAGAAGCTAGAACTCAAACCCGGTAAGAAGACCAAGACGGGTTACTCCACTGATCAGGCGACACTAGAAAAACTGCGCGGTGAGCACCCCATCATCGAGCACCTGTTGCGTTATCGAGAGGTAGAGAAACTGCGGTCCACTTATGGGGAGGGACTGCTTGCCGAGGTGGCGGAGGACGGTCGGATTCATGCCACGTTCAATCAGACTGTGGCGAGAACCGGTCGCTTGTCTTCTGACGCGCCCAACCTGCACAACATTCCAGTTCGATCAGAAGAAGGGAAACGCTTCCGAGAAGCCTTTGTTCCTGCCTCTGGCACCGAGTTTCTAGTTGCGGATTACAACCAGATCGAACTGCGTGTCATTGCCCACCTTGCAGAGGACCCCGGACTAATTGAGGCGTTTCGAACCGGTGAAGATATTCACAACACCACCGCAGCGAGGGTCTTCGGAGTACCAAATGATCAAGTCACGGGGGCGCAGCGATCAAAGGCCAAGATGGTCTCCTATGGACTTGCCTACGGCATGGAGGCCTACGGCCTAGCTCAGCGCTTGGCAATTCCTACTGGCGAAGCGCAAGAAATTCTGGATGCGTACTTCCTTGCATTCCCGAGCGTCAAAGCGTTTATGGAAGACACCGTCGAGCAAGCACGCACCCGCGGCTATACCGAGACCGCCTTTGGCCGCAAGAGAAAAATCCCCGAGTTGTCTTCCGGTCAGCGCAATCTGCGAATGGCAGGGGAGCGCCAGGCGATGAACGCCCCAATCCAAGGCCTTGCGGCAGATATCTTCAAAGTTGCGCTCGTGCATCTTGACGCTGCACTCGACGAACAGGGTCTGCAGAGCAAACTCATCCTGCAGGTTCATGACGAGGTGATTCTGGAGGTTCCCCCCGAGGAACGAGAGGTAGCCGAACAGGTTGTGCTGGCAGCAATGTCCGGCGCTTTTGATCTGCGGGTGCCGCTAGAAGTGAATCTGTCTAGGGGCAGCACTTGGGCTGCGGCAAAGGGCTGAGCAGTGCCTGACTCGTTACCGGAACGGCACTGGTTTGAAGAC
>WLLG01000185.1 GCA_009700815.1 Actinomycetota bacterium | reverse complement strand
TGCCCGTGATGGCAACACGAACGGGGGCTTGAAACTTGCGTCGATTCGCACCCATCTGTTCTGCAAGTGCCATGAAGGATTCATAGAGCAGTGGTGAGGACCACTCCCATTCCGCGATTCCGTCGATGCAGGCTGAGAGCCAGAGTGCAGCAGCAGGGCCCATCGCCTTGTTCCATGCTGCTTCGTCAATTTCAGGGTCCTCAAGGAACAGAAAGTCGACGTATCCGGGAACCTCAGACAAGGTTTCTACCCGAGTCTGGACCTCGGGCAGAATTTGTAAGAGTCGTTGGGCGTTTTCTGGGTCGGATTCAAATCGATCGAACCACGGGGCAGTCGCAATAAAGGGGGCAGATCGATCGGCAAACTCTTTGAGGGTGAGTGCTCGTAGATGCTCACCATTTACGAATAGCAACTTTTTGGTATCGAAGAACGCTGGGCTCGAACTCACCTGAGCAATATCGAACATAGTTGGGAACCCATCAGTCAGGCTCAACGGATCTAGGCGAACTTCTTGACCATCTGTTGGACCCCATCCCAGGGTGGATAGATAGTTCACCATTGCCTCGGGAAGGAAACCGCGATCTTTGTAATCCATCAGCGAGACATCATCTCGTCGCTTGGAGAGTTTCTTGCGCTGCTCGTTCACGATCAGCGGCATGTGGGCAAACTGCGGGAGTGCACCGGGAATCTGCATCGCTTCGCGCAACAATAGGTACTTCGGAGTCACGTTGATGAGATCTTCTCCACGAATAACGTGGGTGATTCCCATAAAGGCGTCATCGCTGGCATTCGCTAAAAAGAATGTGGGCGAGCCGTTCGCACGACGAATCACAAAGTCTTCAATGTTGGCGTGCTCTACGCTGATTTCACCTCGGATGAGATCATTCCAGCTTGTGTTGCCATTCTCGGGAACTCGGAAACGAACGGCCCGACCCTCACCAGGTCCCAGATGGCGGTCACGGTCAGCCGGATCGTAGGCCTTGTTAGCAAACTGGGCACGGTCGCCCTCGGCAATCGGAGAAGACCAATATGCTGCGCCCGATTCCAAAAGGGCATCAACTGCGATCTGATGCTCGGCGTTACGAGAGGACTGCAGAACAGGTTCCTCATCCCAGTCCAGCCCAAGCCAAGTCAACCCTTGGTAAATCACCTCGATCAGTTCGGGCTTGGATCGATCCAGATCGGTGTCCTCGATTCGCAGCAGGAATGAGCCACCCATATGGCGCGCTGCCAACCAATTGAACAGCGCCGCTCGGGCACTCCCAAGGTGGAGGTAGCCCGTGGGGGACGGGGCAAATCGAACACGCACCTGATCAGTCACCCTGCCAAGGTTAGTGGCTCGAGTTCAGAGCCCGACTCCTCTCCTGAAAGCTCGACCGGTGCACAGCCCCTCGCAAAGGAATCCCCTCGAGTGCCACCCATTGCGACTCTGCGAGACCTTTCAGAAACCCAGTTGCACTAGAGCAGGATGCAGCACGGCGTTCTAACATATTGAGAACTCCAGAAAGGTCACTGAGATGCACGATGAAGGTGAGAGTCAAGATTCCCTTGCCGGGCCAGCATCACCGACTAACCCAGAGCAAAATACCCCCGAACCGTTCCAGCGCGCATCCAGAGCAGAGAAGGCACCTCCCTATATCAGGGTGACCAACTTCCGCCTTGCGGTGGTTGCAATTGTGGGCGCAGTGCTAGTCGCTGGATTGCTGGCTGTACTCATCGCTCGTCCAGAAGCTCTCTACCCCAGTTCTTCCAAAGACAGCAATGGTCGGCCCACGACCACAGTGAAAGAGGCTGCCTCGGACGCCTCTCAGATTGCGACAACCAAGCCGAGCGTGAAGGTCCTTCAGGTACTCGCAAACAAACCGCCGACCTGGGATTCCGCAAAGCCGGTGGTGCTCTACGAGTCGAGAATCACCATTCCACCAAGCAGCCAAGACGGACTCGACCCACGAGAACCCCTTCCCACTACCGAGGCACCAATCAAAGGTCGGCGCGCCACTGCAGAGGGTTGGGAATTTGATAATCCTGGGCCGTACACGCCGCCACAACCATTCACGATGGCAGTGACAGAACGACGAGGAGACTGGCTCAAGGTCCTGCTTCCACTCAGACCAAACCACACAGAGGGATACGTCTCGATTCGCGACGTGGACTTGTCATCAACGCGTTATCGAATTGAAGTCGATTTGACTGAGAACATTCTGCGCGCCTTCGACGGGAACAAAGTTGTTGCCCAGACAAAGGTGGTTGCGGGTGCCGCAAATACCCAAACCCCCACTGGACTGTTCTATGTAACTGACATCGTGCCGCAGAAAAACCCCGCTGGCGCCTACGGTCCGTTTGCGCTGGCAACGAACGGCTACAGCGAAATGATGGATGTGTTTGCCACAGGGGCGCCCGTCGTAGCGCTACACGGAACAAACGCCCCCGAAAAACTCGGGACCGACGTCTCGAATGGCTGTATCCGCGTGCCGAACGAAATAATCACCCAACTAGCAGAGACGTTTCCGCAGGGAACCCTTGTGTTCTTACAGCCCTAATTAGCGACAGCCCTAATCAAGGACAGCCCTGTTCGGAACTATTCGCTAGAGCGACTCGAGGTCCAAACAACTCCGCCAGTCGGCTCCGGCCTGAGCAATGATCACACCATGCGGCTGACCCAAAAGGCTAGCTGGGGCTGCATCGGCGATACGGCGAAGCGCCTTGTAGTGGATTGCAAGATGCACCTCGTCGAACCAAGTCTTGCGAATACTCACGAGATCTTGCGGAGGGTCTGTAGTCAAGAATCCCCAGAGCGAAAGCCCAACTCGCAGGTCGTGCACCACTGGTGAACGTCCAAAGATCCCTGACCGTTTCATGGCTATTGCTGACGCCCCAGCTAGAGCATCGGCTTCATGTTCGCCCGCTTGCAGCGACAATTTGCCCCGATAGGTTGCCGCTATCGTGAGGGCATAACCTTGGTCCGGTCCGGGTACGCCAAGTTGTTCACCGACTGGTTGCCGGCCGGAAATTTCTCCGGGTCGATCTGCCATCCAAGATCCGCTCCTCTGTGGTGGCGAGGAATAGGAACGAACGGCTACGAGCGGATGCGTAGGAACAAATTCTGGTGCTGCCATGATCAGATAAACCTACCGCGATTCACGAACCTGCAAGAAGAAGGCCAAACACCACAGCATCGATCAGCGCCATCCACGAGGCTTCGATGATGTTGGGCGAGACGCCAATAGTGGTCCAAGTGTCATCGCCATTGGTTGAATCGATCAACACTCGAGTCACTGCGCCGGTGTCGGCGGTGGAGTCCAGAACTCGAACCTTAAAATCAATCAGGTGAATCCGCTCAAGCGCTGGATAGTTCGGGTTGAGGGCGGCTCGCAATGCGGCATCAAGAGCGTTCACAGGGCCGTTGCCCTCTCCAACCGAAGCGAGCGGTTCCCCCTTGATTGCCAACTTTACTGTTGCCTCGGTTGTCACCTTGATGAGCGGTTCGGTTTCGGTCTGAGGAACCTCTTCATGGATCGCAGTCACTCGATACGACTCAACCGAAAAATACTCTTGCTTCCAGCCGGTTGAGGCTCGCATGAGGAGTTCTAATGATGCATCGGCCGCTTCAAAAACGAACCCTTCAGCCTCGAGTTGCTTGAGTTGCTCCGAAAGCGCTCCGGCTTCGCGATCATCAAGTTCGATGCCAAACTCGGCAGCCTTCATGGTCATTCCCGCACGACCACCGAGATCTGAAACTAGGACTCGGGTGCGGTTCCCAACATCAGTCGGGTCGATGTGTTCGTAGCTCGCCCCGCCAACTCGCCCTAGAGCTGAGGTGTGCAACCCGCCCTTGTGCGCAAAGGCAGAGGCCCCCACGTATGGGTCAGCCGGATGCGGCGGAAGGTTCACCAACTCAGCCACGTGGCGTGAGACTGCTGTCAGGCGCTGCATTCGCTCAGCGGGGAGAGTGGTGATCCCCATCTTGAGTGTCAGGTCTGGGATTACGGTCATGAGGTTGGCATTGCCAGTGCGCTCACCGTAGCCATTGACTGTTCCCTGCACCTGGCTAGCGCCACCGACGACTGCTGCAACCGAATTCGCCACTGCGCAGCCCGAATCGTTCTGCGTATGGATCCCAATCTGGGTGCTTTGAAAATATGCTGCGACCTCAGAGGTGATGCTCTGAACCTGATGGGGCAACGAGCCACCGTTTGTATCGCACAGCACCAGGGTGTCAGCCCCATTCGTCACCGCTGCTTCGAGTACCCGCAAACTAAACTCGGGGTTTTGTAGGTAGCCGTCAAAGAAGTGTTCAGCATCGAAAAAGACTCGCAGGCCGGCAGCCTTGAGGAACTGTACGGACTCCCCCACCATGGCCACACCCTCCTCCAAGGTGGTTCGGAGCGCCTCGGTGACATGAAACTCCGAGCTTTTTCCAACGATGCAGACGGTCGAGGTACCGGCTTCTACAAGTGCGCGAAGCGTGGGGTCATCATCTGAACGTCCGAGCGGACGTCGAGTGGATCCGAATGCGACCAAAGTAGAGGTAGTCAGATGTAGTTCGGTCCGAGCACGTCGGAAGAACTCCTCATCTTTGGGGTTCGACAACGGGTACCCGCCCTCGATCCAATGCACGCCCAGCCAATCGAGTTGTTCTGCAATTCGAAGCTTGTCCTCAACAGAGAGTGAGATCCCCTCGAACTGAGCACCATCTCGCAGGGTGGTGTCAAAAATCTCGACTGACTTGGGGGTACTCATGAGACGAGTTCAACCCAGTCTCTGAATTGATCAACCTGGCCACGAACGACCTTTGCGTACTCTGCTGCGATTGCCGCTGTGAAGGGTCCGGGGCAAGGAATTGCGCGATCGTCTACGCCGTTCACTGCTGACACCTCGGCGGCCGTGCCGCATAAGAACATCTCGTCGCAGATGTACAAATCCGACCGGGTGAGGTCTGCAACAGCGCACTCGATACCCATCTCATCAGCGATCGCCATCACCGTGTCTTGTGTCAACCCTTCAAGGGCCCCAGCAGATCCCGGCGGGGTGAGTAGCACGCCACCACGAGAGACAAAGATGTTCTCGCCGGTGCACTCAGAAACAAGTCCCTGCCGGTTCAACATGATGGCCTCGTCGTAGCCAGCCTTGAGGGCCTCGATCTTGGCTAAGGAACTCGTTACGTAATTACCAGTT
>WLLG01000184.1 GCA_009700815.1 Actinomycetota bacterium | reverse complement strand
TGCGAGGGGAGTTCCCTCAAGAGGTCCTAGATATTCTGAGCGATCTACTGACAGTTCAGTCTGAACTGAACGCCGCCCAAGAGGAGTCGCCTCACTTCGACACGGAGGAGCACGGGGTGCTTCCTCGGTTGAGTTTTTGGTTTACAGCCGAAGGCGATCACGGTGCTGAGACAGATGGGGCCTGGCGGTTAGAAAAAAACGATGCCGGAGTGGTCGCTGCCGGCCAAGAAACCTCGGAATTGTTTCCGGCACTGTGGAAGCAACTGCTCATCATTTCGGCGGAACTCAACCCCTCGGTGCTGCACCTTTGTGTTCCCTGTCTGGAACTAAACGGCTACGGCTTAGTTATTGCAGGAGGTCCGAGTGCGATACGGGATCAGCTGATCGAGGAACTGATTCGCTCAGGTGTTGCGTACCTGACTGCTGACGATCTTGTCCTGCACGAAGGGACTCGTACTGTCTTCGGCAGTCCAAGCCCGCGAGTCGTCACTAACGCTTTAGGAATGCAACAGCTCGAGGCTGCGAGCGTTGGAACTCAGATTGTTCGCCAGTGCGCAGTTGGGCTGATTCTGGTTCTGGGCGAAGAAGAGGCCGAGGCGGCTAGCTCGTTGAGCGATCTCGAGCGACCCGGCAAGCTTGCGCCCCTGAGCATGGCTCAGACTACCAACGAGCTTCTGAGATGTCGTGGATTGTCCGGATACCAGCAAGGCCCAACTAACGGGATTGCCTTAGAGATGACAGCTCTGCTGGTAGCAGGCTCCTCATGCGTGACTGCCTCCGCCCCGACCACACAAGACGAGCTTGATCACTTGGTGCACGAGCTGCAGGCACTTCTGCCACCTGACCGGCGGCGACTTGCCGTCTTGCACCGGCTTAACCTGGAGCAGGACCCCATACAACGAGTAGCTGGCCAACGAGTAGCGGGGGAGTTTCAATCGGTCTCTCATATGATGCGCTTTGACCAAGATGCTCTTCTTTTTGCCGCAGAGTCTCAACGCATCGAAGACTCCGATAGAACTTCTTTTGTTCCGACGGCCGAGGTGTTAACGCCAGATCAAGCTGATCAACTCATAGCTCAGTCCGAACGCAACGCTGTGCGGAATCGACCTGAGGCCTGGCCCACTCCGAGTGCCTTCGGTCTGACCGATTGTCCCAGTGGAAAGGCTGCGCAAGCCCTTTGGCAGGGGCTCGCGGTACCCGAGATCGGGAAAGCGGGCGATATGCCTTCCGGGGTGGCAGTGGAATTACTGAGCCGCGATCTACTCCAAGCGCCCCAAGCAACTCAAGACAAGGTCCTGCACGCCCATGTGCTCGCGCAGCGGCACGCTCACGAGGTAGCCGGTGCTTTGAGCTGGGTGCTACGTGTTGCGGCCGAGGTAGACGTACAGCCAGTTGTCTTTGGCTCGCTCCTTCAGGTGTGGGACGGTCGACTTCCTGAGCACTTCACCGATATCGGTCAGCTTGATCTGCTGATCCGCAACAGTGAGATTGAACGACTTCTTGCAAGACTCGGAACTCAGGGGTTTCAGTCGGAGACTAGAAAGCTCAGCAAGAAGGCCGTAGACACCGATATTGAGTACAACCTTCGACACCCTGCCATCCCCGAGGTAGTGATTGCTCTTCATGCAACTCTTGCAGCAGGACCATTTGGACTGCTCGTAGACCCCGATGAGTTTCATGATCGGGCCGTACCGGTTCAGGTTCGGGAGCATTGGGTCAAGGGGCTTCACCCCGAACATCGATTTGTTGCTGCGTGTGTGGCAGCGAGTGCATGGCAAACAAGCGAGAGTATTTCAGAGAGTGTTGCTGTGGGAACTGATGATGATGCTCACATGCAGAGCGTTAAAAAACTAGGCCCAGCGGCTCCGAGCATCGCTCAGTTGCGAGAGGTCGTGATGACAGCGCCGAGCTCTGAAGAATTGCTGATGTCGGCTGTGGAGTGTTCAAGCCGCCTTGGTGCCGCTTCCAAGGTGTTCTCAGCTGTTCGTCAGGCTGATGAGGTGCTGCCCGGTCTGCCAGTTTGGTTAGTACAGCGCGCTCGCCAAGATGCTGGATTACCCGCGGAGCGCGAAACGGGACTTCGATCGCGCCTTCGTAGCCGAAAGAGCGACCGAAGCCGTTAGCGCATCTCTACCAACTGATTCTCAGCTGGCATGGCTTACAGGTAGTTGACGAGATCGCCCTTCAGGGCTTTTCTGCAGTCCAGTACTGGTGCCTCGGCTGACGCAATCATCTCGCGGTCAAAGCTGGAATGGTCTACCAAGTACAAGATGAGGTCGGCGTTTTCTAGGTCGGCCTCCGTGCCATCTACACGATCAACATCTTCAGGGAACTGAGCGTCACCCACGTGAGGGTCCACAAGTTGAATCTGAGCGCCAAGAGTCTGCAGTTTCGCAATAATGGGCCGGGACGGTGTTTCTCTCGCATCGCTGGTATCGGCCTTATAAGCAAGCCCAAAGACCAGCACCTTGGAGCCCTTGACGGACTTGCTGTGATCATTTAGCAGAGCCTGCACACGGCGAACTACATAGTCGGGCATGTGTTCGTTGACGTCGTTAGCAAGCTCAACAAAGCGGAACGTCTGACCCAGAGTTCGCTCCACTTGCCAAGACAAGTAGGAGGGATCAATCGGCAGGCAATGCCCACCGACCCCAGGGCCCGGAGTGAAACGCATGTAGCCGAAAGGCTTGGTTGAAGCGGCGTCGATCGATTCCCAGACATCGATACCGAGGTCCTTTGCGAACATGGCAAGTTCATTCACCAGAGCGATATTGACATGGCGGAACGTGTTTTCGAGCAGCTTGGTGAGTTCGGCTTCCCTTGTGCCAGAAACCGGCACAGTCTGCTCGACGAGACGGTCAAAGAACCCTTTGACGGCAGCTAGAGAGTCAGCGTCAATCCCAGAGACCACCTTGGGCGTGTTTTCAAGCCGCCAAGTGGGATTGCCGGGATCGATCCGTTCAGGGCTGTAACCCAAGTGAAAATCAGCCCCTGCCTTCAGGCCTGAACCTGCTTCTAGTAGGGGTGCGACTAACTCTTCGGTCGTCCCTGGGTAGGTAGTGGACTCTAGAACGACGGTGGATCCCTCAGAAACGTAGGGAGCTAGCGAACTAGCAGCAGTTTCTATGAACGAAAGATCAGGGACACCCTCACCCATGGGTGTCGGGACAGAAATGACAGCTATATCGAACCCTGCGAGGTCATCAAAGTTAGAGGTCGCCCGGTACCGGCCGGTGGCCAGAATCTCTGACATGACCTCAGTAGTGATGTCTTCGACATGTGAGGAACCTGCATTGAGAGCCGCAACTTTTCGGTCGTCAACTTCAAAGCCCAAGACGTCGTATCCGCCAATTACTGCTCGGACCGCCACAGGCAATCCGACATAGCCCTGGCCAATAACTACCACTTTGTCTGTCATGCGCCCCATGAAACCCCTTGAATCTGTGTGTGCCGGCTTGTGCCGAAGCTGCTGATAGTCCACGTTGCCACCGATATACCCTCCACGGTGACCGCTTGAACACGCAGAGTCATTATAGACAATTACCTACTGAACTCCGCTCATGTTTTGCTTGCAAATCGGCATACTAAGTGT
The DNA here is from genome assembly GCA_009700815.1 of Actinomycetota bacterium. Lineage (GTDB taxonomy): Bacteria > Actinomycetota > Acidimicrobiia > Acidimicrobiales > Microtrichaceae > IMCC26207. Next base: position 1,593 of record WLLG01000184.1, on the reverse strand, counting down.
TGTACTTCTGTGGCAGTTCGGTTCTGTGCGGGGTGCGGATCCCAACTCTGAGCAACTGGGGGCAGTTGAGTGAACGAGATTCTTACAAAATATAGGTTCGCACTACAGGCAACATTTGACTGCGGGGCATGGATGTTGGGCCTCTGGTTGGCCACTCTGCTTCGGTATGAACTGCAATTTGGGGCTGTTGATACTCTCGGGGTTCTGGCTCTGGGCTCCATTGCAATGGTCGCTCAGGTCGTGCTGGGCCGCCTTGGTGGACTCTATGTACACCGCTGGCGCTACGGCACCTTTGACGAGATCGTGGGCACGCTCAAGGTCGTGGCAATGGTGACCGTCCTGGTGGCTGCTGCTGACGCATTCAGCCCCGGCGTTCGGCCCGTTCCAGTTAGCGCTGCGATCGTTTCGGGGTTTGTGGCCCTAGCAATCATGTGCATCGGCCGCTTGGTCTGGCGGCAGAAGCTTGAGAAGTGGACTCGGGTCGAGAGTGACGATCGTTTGCCGATTATTGTCATCGGTGCTGGTTCCGGCGGATTGCAGGTGATCACGGCGATGATCAAGTCTGGCCCGTACCACCCAGTTGCAGTGATTGACGACAACCCCGATCTTCGTAATCTGCGAATCAAGGGAGTAAAGGTTGGTGGCGACCGATCATCACTCGCTCAGATCGTTGAGCAAACTGGTGCCAAGCACATCATCATTGCGATTCCCTCTGCATCGGGCGAGTTCATCCGAGATGTTGCCAAGCGAGCCGATGAACTCGAGCTTCGGACGCTGATCCTGCCTCCTGTTGACGAGATGTTTGGCATCGGCGTGAATCTCGGCGATATTCGCCCCCTGACCGAGGCCGATCTGCTTGGTCGTCGCGAGCTTTCCCTTGATATTGAGTCAGTGGCTGGCTATCTCACCGGCAAGCGGGTTCTGGTCACTGGCGCCGGCGGTTCGATTGGCTCGGAATTGTGCCGTCAGATACACCGGTTCGCCCCCGAATCTCTCGTTATGTTGGATCGTGACGAGTCTGCACTGCAGGCCGTGCAGATCTCTATTGAAGGTCGTGGCCTTCTTGACAGCCGAGACCTAGTTGTCTGCTGCATTCGTGACAGCGACCGACTTCGCCAAGTCTTCGAGGAGCATCGCCCAGAGGTTGTGTTCCATGCCGCAGCGCTCAAACACCTTCCTCTGCTCGAAATGCATGCCGAGGAGGGCTGGAAGACCAACGTTTGGGGTACACAGAACCTCCTTGAGCTTGCCGGCGAGTTCGGCGTAGACCGCTTTGTAAATATCTCTACTGACAAAGCGGCGGATGCCTCCTCGGTGCTCGGACAAACAAAACGCATTGCTGAGCAACTCACCTCCCATGCCGGAAAAGAGCATTCCGGCACCTATTTGAGCGTCCGATTCGGCAACGTCTTGGGAAGTCGCGGTTCAGTTCTCCCGCTCTTCCGTGAGCAGATTGCCCAAGGTGGTCCTATTACGGTGACCCACCCAGAGGTCACTCGATTCTTCATGACGATCCCAGAAGCCTGTGAACTAGTGATCCAAGCCGGTGCGCTCTCACATGACGGCGAAGTCCTTGTGCTTGATATGGGAGAG
>WLLG01000183.1 GCA_009700815.1 Actinomycetota bacterium | reverse complement strand
GAGGCAAGCACATCATCAATGAGAGCGTCCACGCGTTCCTCATCTGCTTCATGCACCGTGACCGTGGTGCCTTGCCAAGCATGATTGATACCAGCAGAAACCAGCAGGCTGCCAAGAAGACCGCGAGATTCGCCGGCCCAACTCGAACACTCATACGCCATCTGGCCATCTTCTAGGCCAACATCTTCCGAAGCTAGAAACTCCTCGGCATCTTCTTCAGGGCTCGATGGATCCGCACTCGATTCAGTCACATCGAAATGATCGCATGCTCCGCGTTGTCACGCTTGAACTGTCAAGCGAATTCCGGGAATTCACAATCAGAAGTGAGTGGTCCTTCCCTGCAGTCGGTATCCTCCAGAGATGTCCAAACAAGCACCAGACCGTAACCTTGCGATGGAACTCGTTCGCACCACCGAAGCAGCAGCCCTAGCAGCCTCAGACTGGGTTGGCCGAGGAGACAAAGAGGGTGCCGACGGTGCTGCAGTGGATGCCATGCGGCTCATCATGGGAACCGTGCAGATGACTGGCACTGTGATCATTGGCGAGGGCGAAAAAGACGAGGCTCCTATGCTGTACAACGGTGAGGTCGTCGGAGACGGATCTGATCCTCAGGTCGACATTGCAGTTGACCCTGTTGAAGGAACCACCCTGACTGCAACGGGTCGCGGCGGTGCAACCTCAATTATTGCGGTATCCGAGAAGGGCTCCATGCTCGACCCGGGTCCGATTGTCTACATGGAAAAAATCGCAGTTGGCCCCGAAGCTGCTGGGGTGGTGGACATCCGGGCCACTGTTGCAGAGAACTTGAAGGCTGTGGCCAAGGCCAAGGGATTAGAGGTTCGCGAAATCACTGCCATGGTGCTAGACCGACCGCGCCACGCCGAGATAATCGATCAGATTCGCTCAGCCGGAGCCCGCATTCGCCTGATCGGTGATGGCGACGCACCGGGGGCTATCTCGACGGCGATTCCCGACACCGGAGTCGACATCCTCTTCGGAATCGGCGGCACTCCCGAAGGCGTTATTGCCGCGGCAGCGCTGAAATGCTTGGGCGGCGAGCTAGTTGGGCGGCTTTTTGCCCGCGATGACGCAGAACGCCAAGCCGCAATTGCATTTGGTCACGACCTTGATCGGGTTCTTGGCACTGACGACTTGGTAGCCGGAGACAATTGCTTCTTCGCTGCCACTGGGATTACTGACGGGAACTTGCTGAAAGGTGTGCACTACAACCGTTTGGGTGCCACGACGCAGTCACTAGTTATGCGATCTCGCTCGGGGACAGTGCGATTTGTTGATGCGCAACACCGACACACCAAGTTTGAGAACTGAGCACTCTGCAGTCCGATCTCATTGTTTTCCTAGTCAGACAGGTCAGGAGACAGCAGAGTTGTTGAAAACGGGACTACTTATTGACTACTAACGTGTACTCATGCCCCCAATTATTGAAGTTGAAAATCTCCATAAAAGCTTTGGGGACACCCATGCCCTAGCGGGTGTTTCGTTTCAAGTGGAACGAGGGAGCGTGCTTGGGCTACTCGGGCCAAATGGGGCCGGCAAGACCACTGCAGTGCGTGTCCTAGCTACTTTGCTAGCCCCCGATCAGGGAACAGCCAGAGTGGGCGGGCTGGACGTTTCGACTCAAGCTAACGCCGTTCGCTCCATCATTGGACTCACGGGGCAGTACGCGGCTGTAGATGAGAAGCTGACCGGGGCTGAGAACCTTCGCATGGTTGGCCGCCTCTTAGGCATGAGTTCATCTCAGGCTCGTTCCCGTGCAACGGTGCTGCTTGAACGATTCGACCTGAGCGATGCCGCTGATCGTCAGGTGACGACATACTCGGGTGGCATGCGCCGACGAGTTGACCTGGCAGTCAGCTTGGTGGGGAGTCCCGAGGTGCTGTTCTTAGACGAACCCACCACGGGACTCGATCCTGCAAGCCGAAGCGAACTCTGGGCGATCACGCGCGAGCTCGTAGCTGACGGAACCACTGTGTTGCTGACCACGCAATATCTTGACGAGGCTGACGAACTCGCCGATCGAATCGTGGTCATCGACCACGGGCAGGTCATCGAAGAGGGAACCGCAGACGAACTCAAGGATCGAACTGGTGGCCGAAGCCTAGAGATTGAGTTCGAGACCAGTGCCGAACTGGCAGCCGCAGCCTCAGTACTCCAGCCCTTTTCAGCCAAGGGTGAACTTCAGCAAAACGAGCAGGACTGCCTTTTGTCGCTCAGCGTAGACAGCGACACGGCACTAGCAGTTCGGGCAATTGCTGCGCTGACTGATGCTGGCCTGTCCCCTGCAGACTTCCGCCTGCACCGACCGAGTTTGGATGATGTGTTCATGGCTCTGACCGGACACGGAACCGAAACAGAGGAGCAAGAGGGCCCCGATTCGATTCCAGGAAATGCAAAATCCGGTGACACCAACACAGAAGCGATGAATTCATGAGTGACACAGCCACAGTTTCAACAGAGACCGCCACCTATCGCAGGCCCAGCGGCCTGAACGCCATCTACCAAGACAGTCGAGTGATTGCATGGCGCAACCTTGTTCACCTGCCTCGCACACCGCAGTTGGTCATCTTTACGCTGATTCAGCCCATCATGTTTGTGCTGCTGTTCACGTATGTATTCGGTGGCGCTATCGGTAAGGCGCTGCCACCGGGTGTCAGCTATGCACAGTTCCTGATTCCCGGAATCATGGTCCAGACGCTCGTTTTTGGAACTTCCGCTACAGCAGTTGGTCTTGCCGAGGACCTGCAAAATGGAATCATTGACCGATTCCGATCCCTGCCGATTAGCCGGTCAGCAGTCCTCAATGGACGCATTCTTGCAGACATGATTCGCCTGACTGCAGTGGCCACAGTCCTAGTAGTAATTGGCTATGTGGTGGGATTTAGGTTCCAAGGTGGTCTGGGACTCGGACTACTGATGATCCTTGTCGCCGTGGCGTTTGGAACCTCGATGTGCTGGATCATGACCAATATCGGAATGAGGGTCAAAGATGCCGAGACCGCCCAGACTGCTGGCTTTGTCTGGCTCTTTCCGCTGACCTTTATCAGTTCCGTGTTTACCCCCGTGTACACGATGCCGGCTTGGCTTCAGGTGTTTGCGCGGAACAATCCGGTCACCTTGGTGGCCAACTTGTTACGTGCGCTCTCTGTGGGAGAAGTCCTGCCAGGTTCAACCTGGGTCTCCATGAGCCTCCCCGTGTTCCTCTGGATTGTCGGAATCACCGCTGTTGCCGCACCGTTAGCGGTCAACCGATACCGTCAGGCCTGAACCTGCTCGGCTCCGCAGCGCATACCTAGCGCAGCGCCCGGCTACCCCGACCAAGAATCCACCGGCGAGTAGAGGGAGGAAGCGGGGCCGTGGCGCTCACCAGTGCCCGATAGCCGAGCGCTGGCACAACGCGCGCCTTCCTTGCGCTCACACCATCGAGTGAGTCAGCAGCAACCTTTGCAGCAGTGAGCCACGCCGCCTTCGGGACGGAACGTTGGTCCTCCCAATTGGAGCGCTTCTGAAATTCCGTGGACGTGAAACCGGGTAGCGCCGTAGTCATTGAAACACCAGTGCCTCGGAGTTCTTCAAACAGGGAATCTCCAAAGGAGCAGAGGAACGCCTTGGTTGCGCAATAGGTCGCGCTGCCGGGTGCCGGGTACAGCCCTGCGATGGAGCCCACATTGAGAATCGCCCCAGAATCGCGCTGCAACATCGCGGGAAGGGCCGCAGAAGTGAGCCGAAGAACGGCGACAACGTTGACCTGAACTTCTTGTTCCTCTCGGGCAATCGGCAACTCCGAAAAATCTCCGTTTGTTCCAAAGCCCGCATTATTGATCAAAAGGTCAATGGGTAGCTCGGGGTCAGCTAGAAGACGTTCGATGGCAGCTCGAGCGACAGGGGCACTCAAATCCGCTTCACAAACCTGCACCTGCACACCGTGAGTTTGCTCTAGTTCCTGAGCGATCTCGTTGAGCTTCTCTACACCTCGCGCAACAAGAATCAGGTCCGAACCCTCCGCAGCTAGCTGGCGGGCGAAGGCCTCGCCGATACCGCTCGAAGCACCTGTGATCAGAACATTCTTCCACCGGTTCGAGCTAGGCAGCCTCCTTGCGGAACGCGCAGTGTCGGCAACGGAATCGGAGGGCATGGGCCGAGACTACTCCCCCGAGTAGACCAACAACTCTCGCAACATGCTGCGACCCACAGGCGTAAAGCCGCAGCCCTGCAGAACCTCGGCTGCGCTGATCAAAGAAGTCGTAGCCTCAGAGGCAACCGAATTGGCCAGTAGCGAATTGGCCAGTAGCGAGTCAGCCTGTAACGGATAAGAGGCCACAGCACGCATCGCTCCGCGACGGGCGGCCTCAGCGCACCAGTGCATCAGCACTTGGCGGCCAATTCCAACAAGGCGGTGCTCCGAGTTAACACAGAACTGCAGCAACTCAGCAGTCTTGCCCGCCACTGTCCCGATAGCCGCTGCCACCGGCACACCGGGCCGCTCGAGCCGTTCAGCCACAACAAGCATCAGCCCGCTGAGATCTTCTTCCTCCGCAGCAAGCTGGCACCCGATGGCCGTGAACAACTGAGCCACACGAGGCTCAAGAAGATTCACTGTGCGCAGCAGCAACTCAATCCCGCCGCGGCCAACCACCACCGGGGCTTCAAATGGCTCTTCAATGATCGGCAACCAAACCTCTGCCTTGTTGAGCGGCGAGAACTCCAGCAGATAAAGCCTACTTACTGGCCAAGGCGGAAGTTCCCCCGTGAATAAGTGCAGCGCAGGAGGAATCTGATCTGCAGGCACTGAGTCACGGAGTGTCACATGCGCAGTGAAAGGCCAGACCTCGGGTCGGTTCACGGGCGGCACTCTGAACTGCTCACGCAGGGCGCGAAGCGCAGCTAAGTCTCCCTGCACGGCTAGGTGCAAGGTCGGTGTGTCCGGAGAGAACGAACTCACGGGACCGAGTGTGAGCGTGAACGGCGTGGTAGCCGAAGCGACAGACCTCAGCAGGCCTTGCAACTGCTCTACGTCCTGATCAGCCAGATTGACTGGCGGAACCAAGGTCAGATGAGGAGCAAGACGATCGATTCGTGGATCACCAAGAAGGGACCGAACAGCTTGGATCTTGGCCGAGAGCCCGGCGGGAGGCAGGAGCGCGACTGCGACTCGACGACGTGGCATCTACCAAGGTTACGTGAGAGCAGCGAGTACGACAGAGGTC
>WLLG01000182.1 GCA_009700815.1 Actinomycetota bacterium | reverse complement strand
GAAAACGACACCGGTCCCAGAAGCTGGGCTCTCACAAACCAAGCTTCTGGGACCAGATGGGGCAAAAATCAAGATACTAGGCATTGACACTTATGTCAACAGATTTATTTAATAAGGTTCAAGTTTGATCGACTATCTGAAAAACGCCTTCTGTCAGGCTGATCACGAGGATTTCTCCGGAAGAGTCCTCAAAGAATCCAACCGTGCTTGCTAACTCCACCCCGAGGGGTTCCACCCTGGGCTCTGCGCCGGAATCTGGCTGGGTTACTGGGTCCGGCCGAATGGTTTTGATTTCGGGGTTGCAAAAATCTGTGTATAGGTACGCACCCTGTAGCGCGGGAATTGCTTTGCCGCGATACACCACCCCGCCAGTAACCGAACAACCCTCATCGTGGGAGTAGCTCACAAGCGGTTGAGTAAATGGCCCGGCGCTGCTCGCTCCTGTTGCGGGATTGGGGTCCTCGAATTCGGCAGTGCCCTCGTAGATGTCCCAGCCAAGGTTTGCTCCGCGTCCCGCGCCTTGGCTTGTTGGCAGAAAGTTGATCTCCTCCGTCTGGTTCTGTCCGACATCGCCGACCCATAGGTCGCCTGTGGCCGAGTCGAAACTAAACCGCCAAGGGTTTCGTACGCCGGTAAGCCAAATCTGCGGCTGTGCTCCTGGCGTGTTCACAAAGGGATTGTCTGCAGCTACGGCCTGTTCCGCATCGGGGTCTAACCGCAGAATCTTTCCGAGCAACACTTCGCGATTCTGGGCATTTCCATCGGGGTCGCCAGAGCTGCCGCCATCACCAAGGGACATGTATAAAAATCCATCGGGCCCAAAGGCAATATGGCCGCCGTTGTGATTCTCATACGGCTGCTCAACGCTCAATACGCTCTTTCGGGAACTGGGCTCAACTGTCGCTCCATTGAGCTTGTATGAGTCGAGCTGGCTGCTGCCGTCCTTGCTCGAGGTATAGCTCAGGAGCAATTCCGAGCCATCAGGTCGAACGGCAATTCCGAGCAGGCCGCGCTCGGCATCTGTGCTTCCAACCAGCTTCTCGATATCTAACGCTGTCTCAGTCGAGGTGACTTGTCCGGCATCGGAGCGATTAACGAGGATGACTCTGCCTGCTCGTTCGGCGATGAGCAGCGAATCAGTTCCGGGTAAGGCAGCACCAGCGATGGGGTTCTCAAAGTCTGCCTTGAGCGGTTCAAGCGAGACAGCAGGGAGTGGAGCAAGCGACACAGCAGGGAGCGAGGCTGAGGCAGCAGGGAGCGAAGCTGAAGCGGCAGGGCTATCGGAAGGTTGTGAGTTGCTGCAGGCCACAGCGCTGACCGCCACAAGGCCTGCAATCAGGAATCTACGCACATCCAAATTCTTGCTTACAACTCCAGCTGATTTGTGTCGGCAACTGAGTTCTAGCTAGCAGCCAGCATTCCGATAGCCTAACAAAGTGAATCTTTCTCCCTCTTCCCTGCTGGAGCACGCTCGCTCCGATGAGGGCCGCAAACAAATCCGTTACGTTGGGGTCTCGGTGGTGTTTGTGCCATTGGGACAGATCATGATCCAGGTGCTCGGCACCTTCGTCTTTGATGGCGACTACACCAAGGCCTCAATTCTGAGCGCACTAATTTTGATTCTGCCGAACTTCTTCGCCAACAAGTACTTGGTGTGGAAGGAAGTTTCAAAAGACAATCTTCGCACCCAAATTCTGGTGTTCTGGATTGCCGGAATTCTTGGAGTGAGCTTTGCCACCTTGTTGACCTATCTTGTCGAAGAGCAGTTCCGCGGCCAAGGACTAACCGAACAGATCGCAGTGTTTATGGCGCAGCTGATCGGGTTTGGCGTGGTCTGGGTAGTCCGGTACTTGGTGCTCGACCGTTGGATCTTCAAAGTCACCCATCATGGCGAAGAGCCTGATGAGGATGAACTTGAGATGATGCACGGAGACGTCCCGATCTGATGGACTCAGTTCAGACGCAGCCAGCTGAGATGGACCCGATTTTGCGCAGTGCGGCAGAGGCCGCTCGAGGATTCATGCCTCCCGATGAGGGTCTTGCGCTCTACCAAGCGGGCCTTTCAGCAGCCCTGACGCTGCCAGGGTCGCCCTTATTAGAGGTGGGCTCTTATTGCGGCAAGTCCTCGGTCTACCTAGGGGCCGCTGCCCAAGCCGCCGACTCGGTGCTGATTGCGGTTGATCATCACCGTGGCTCGGAAGAGAATCAGCCCGGGTGGGAATGGCATGAGCCCGACCTGATGGACGATGAACTCGGCGTGATGGACACGCTGGGATGGTTTCGCCGCACGATCTACCTTGCCGGACTCGAGGGCTCAGTCATAGCTGTTGCTGGTGACTCGCCCACAGTCTCACGCGTCTGGTCCACTCCCTGCGCCCTTGTCTTTATTGATGGTGGCCATGGAGAAGAGCCGGCCGCTTTGGATTTCAGGCTCTGGACACCCCATGTTGCGCTCGGTGGCACGCTCGCGATTCACGATGTGTTTCCGAACCCAGCAGATGGCGGCCGCCCTCCCTATGAGCAGATTTATCTTCCAGCGCTGGCCTCGGGTCAGTTCAAGGAAGTATCGGCAACGGGCTCGCTACGAGTCCTGACCCGCGTTCTCTGAGCCAGCGGTCTCTGGGGTAGCAGCCTCAGGGCTAGCAGTCTCAGGGCTAGCACTCTCTGGGGTAGCAGTCTCAGGGCTAGCAGCGGGAGTTTTATCAAGCGGTGATGGCGCTCGCACACCCTTTCCTGTGGCCCGAGCTAGCGAAACTGGATCGAGTCCGGCATCTGCCCTTTTCGATCGCTTCTTCTTTGATGAGTACCACACTGCCAAGGCAATCAGGATGATTGCCCCACAGATTAAGAAGAATAGAGACACCTGAAGCCAGCCGCCCGGATCGGTTGGACTGAGCGGCTTCATGCCCATATTTGGTCGCTGAATGCTGTTGCCGAGTAGTCGGTTGTCCTCGGGGAGTGACGTAGTGGTATCGCCAGGTTCAGCAGCGACTGGCTGCACGAGGAATCCAATGGAGAACAACAGCACGGTCAAGGCTGATAGGGCGCTGCGTGCTGTGGTGATCCTGCTGGACTGATTCGGGATGGGCTGATTCATGGTGGGCTTATTCATGGTGGGCTGATTCAAGAGGGTGCACTCACATCGGGTAGAGCAGAGTGATCGCTAAAGAGTCCCGAGGTTGCCGACTTTCCGCCTAATGCGTCGGCTGCAAGGATGACTGCCGCCGAGGTGTAGGTGGATTGTTCGCCGCCAGGAAAATGAACCTCTTCAGGAATAACGATTCCTGTCCAGTATCGCTCGCCTTCAGTACGAAGTTGCTGCGCCCAAGCAAAGAGTTCTTTGGCTATATCCACCTCGCCAACTGCTAGGTACGCAATGGCACACTCACAGGTCTCTGCAGCAGTCACCCACGGGCGGTCTGAGACACATCGAATGCCCCATCCCTTCAAGGTGAATGCCTCATGGCGATGCCTCAGGCGTTCGCGGCCTGCTTCGCCGCCCAGAATCCCGCAGAGCACGGGGTAGTACCAGTCCATGGCCCAACGGTGCTTCGGGGCAAAAGCATCGGGGTCGTCGCGGATCACAGCAAAGAGTCGCCCGGCGGCCAGCTCCCAGTTTGGACGTTCGTGGCCCAACTCCTGGGCAATGGCAATCGAGCATCGCAAGCTATGGCAGATCGATGAGGAACCCGTGAGGAGCGCAAAGGCAAAGGGGGTGGAATCCGCATGACGTGCCCAAATGATCTCGCCTCGGGGCTGCTGCAGAGCCAGTACAAAATCGGTTGCAGCACGCACCATCGGCCACATGGACTCGAGCGCCCCGCGGTCACGGTAGGTCAACCAGTGAAACCAAACTCCTGCCGCAACATAGGCCACGCAGTTTGCGTCAAGTTTGTCCTGTTCGATCTCACCATCGAGGTAGTACTGATGCCAAGCGCCATCTTCTCGTTGCAACGAGGCCAGCCAGTCGAATCCCCGTTCGGCGGCCTCACGGTGGCCCCCCAACATCAGCGCCATGAGGGCCTCAGTATGGTTCCAGGGGTCTGCATGTCCGCCGGGGAACCACGGCACCATCCCAGAGGGGAGTTGCCATTCTGCAATGGCATCAACGGTGGCGCTGAGCTCGGCTGCAGTTACAAGGCCGTCGACGTCGACGAGATGATGATCAGACACCGGCATCGGCCCTCTCGGTGGAAGAGGCACCCGAGGAGTCGGCAAAATTCACGCGAGCGTGACTAGCACTCTCGGGTAGGACAGCAGTGGCCTGCTTTGCTGAGTTGCGATTGCTCGCTGCTGGCTTGCGGGAATACACCACGATGCTCTTGCCGAGAACCGGATTGAGCAGGCGCTCTGCCGTACGCGTCAGCGCCGGTGCTTTGGCAATATCCCAGACCAGCAATTTGTGGTACGCCTGAACCAGCGGGTGGATGTCATTACTCACGCCCACTATGCATTTCAGCCACCAGTAAGGAGCATGCAAGGCGTGAGCCCGGTGCGAGCTTTGTGGCTTCAGCCCGGCTTGTGTCAGGCGATGGCGAAAGAGTGGTTCGGTGTAGACACGAACATGGCCGCCAGCGGCGAGCGGGGCGTGGTACTCCGCAGAGAGCGCCCAGCAGACCTTCTCGGGGAACCATGCGGGGACTGTGGCTGCCAGAATTCCGCCGGGCTTCAGTACCCGCGCAAGTTCTGCCATCGCACCTTCGTCATCTGGGATGTGCTCAAAGACTTCGGAGCAGATGATGCGATCGAAGGTGTTGTCGGCAAATGGCAATCGAAGTGCGTCGCCATTCAGACAGGCTCCAAGGCCTTCTGGGTCAGCCTCACCGGCCTCTCGCATTGCCCAGAACAAAGCTGAGACGGGCGGCAGTTCTGCGAAGTCGTAATCCAAGGCCACGACGCGCGCCCCTCGGCGAAAGCACTCAAAGGAGTGGCGTCCAGCGCCTGCCCCCATATCGAGAACAAGGTCTCCCTCGCTCAGTCCGAGTTCTTGATAGTCAACTGTTAGCACGGCGTAGTCCTTATGCGGTTCTCTGTGTCGAGTGGTGTACTAGCGGCGGTCGTAGCGGTCGCGAGCGGTGTCTTCGAGGAGCGCTCGGTAATGGTCGACGGTACGAACAGCGGTATGTCTCCAACTCCAGCGCGTAATCACACGATCGCGCCCCGCTGCACCAATCCGCTTGGAAGCCTCAGGGTTATCAAGCGCTCGGCGGATTCCGGCTGCAAGG
>WLLG01000181.1 GCA_009700815.1 Actinomycetota bacterium | reverse complement strand
TTTGTGCTTTGGCGCATCCTGATCCGTGCGGACTGCTAGCCAGCAGTAATCGGCATCTGAGGCCAAGCTGGTCCACATCTTCTGGCCGTTGATGACGTACTCATCACCGTCGAGAACAGCTTTGGTCTTGAGTGCAGCTAGGTCAGTACCAGCCTGATTTTCGGAATACCCGATGCAGAAATGCAGGTCGCCCGAAAGGATTCGGGGCAGGAAGTCCGCCTTGAGTTCCTCAGTGCCGTACTGCATGATCGTTGGGCCAACAGTGTTAATCGTGAGCATGGGAACCGGTGCACCCGAACGCATCGATTCGTCAAAGAAGATGAATTGCTCGACTTGGCTTCTGCCCTGGCCGCCGTACTCAGTTGGCCATCCGATTCCAAGCCAACCGTCGCCTGCCATCTGCTTGACGATCTCTCTTGTGACGGCACCACAGCCCATCTCTTGATGAAGTGCGTCTCGAACCTCAGGGGTCAACAAGTTGTCGTAATAAGCCCGGAGTTCGTCCCGAAGCTTCTCTTGTTCTTCTGTATAAGCGATCTGCATAATGGCCTCCGTCTGACTGAACGTAGAAACTGTAACGCGTTCTATATCTGTAACCGAACCGGTCAGAGAGTTTCTGTCCTGATCAACCTGAACACCTAGCCTTGAGCAATGGATGACTTCGACCTGCTCATTATTGGCACTGGTTCGGGCAATTCACTTCTGAATGAAGAGTTCAGTTCGTGGAAGGTCGGAATCATCGAGCGCTCAGTTTTTGGTGGAACCTGCCTAAATGCTGGCTGTATCCCGTCCAAGATGTTTGTCCTCCCGGCCGACCGAATGCGAGAAGCCGCAGAGGCAACCGAGCGGCTCAACGTAAATATCGAAGCCCGGGGAGCCGACTTTGCAGCGCTGAGAGATCGCGTGTTTGGACGCATTGACCCCATCGCTGCCGGCGGGACCCGGTACCGGCAAGAGCAGCAGAACGTCACGGTCTTTCTTGGAGATGCTCGCTTCATTGAGGAGCGAACGCTCAGCATCGAACTACAGGACGGAACGAGCCAGATCGTTACTGCCAAGCAGATTGTGATCGCTGCTGGTGCCCGCCCGCACCTGCCTGAACTCAGGGGCTTAGATGCGACCCCGTTCCACACTTCTGACACCATTATGCGAATAGAGGAGCTACCTGAGCACCTCATGATTCTAGGTGGCGGGTTTATTGCTGCCGAGCTTGGCCACGTGTTTTCTGCACTTGGTTCGAGAGTCTCGGTCATTCACCGGGGTGCAACGATGTTGCGACACACTGATCAAGACATCTCTTCGCGCTTTACAGCTGCATTCGCCGAACAGGTGGAGCTTCACCTCGGAACGAGCGCAGTTTCGGTTCAGCAGGCCGATGAGCAGCTCGAACTCACCGTGCAGAACGATGCGGGCGAGCAGTCAGTGCTCTCTGGGGATGCCTTGCTTGTGGCTACTGGACGAACACCGAATGGCGCTCAGCTTGAAGTGGGTCGAGCGGGAGTTGAGCTTGATTCCGATGGCTACATCATCACGGACTCCACGCTGCTGACAGACGCCCCCGGGGTCTGGGCGCTCGGCGATGTCCGCAACTCTTGGCAACTCAAGCACCTAGCAAATCAAGAGGCACGAGTAGTGGGTCACAACCTGCTCAACCCCAACTCCCCCATCAGCATTGACCAACGCGTTGTGCCCCATGCAGTCTTCTCACACCCTCAGATTGGCTCGGTCGGACTCACCGAACAGGAGCTACGGGCAAGCGGCCAGAACTTCGTTGTTGGGTCCTGTGAGTATTCCAACGTTGCGTTTGGCTGGGCCATGGAAGACCAAACAGGGATTGCCAAGATCCTTATAGACCCCTCGAATTTCCGCATTCTTGGAGCGCATGTACTTGGCCCTCAGGCTGCGACTCTGATGCAACAACTCTCTCAAGCCATGCAGTTCAACATCCCCGCTGATCGCCTGGCACGAGAACAGATCTGGTGTCATCCGGCGCTGCCAGAGGTGCTCGAGAACGCCTTGCTCAGCGCTCTGTAGAGCTCGTATGAGCACCCTCACCAACTAGGTATGCATCTGCTAGCGCCGCAAACCCCTCTTGCCAAGAGACCTTTGTTGCGCCGCAGATACTCTGCATCTTCGAGGTGTCTACGGTGACTCCTCCAATGGTGGAATCGGTAACCTCAAAACTTGCAGTTAGCCCGCAACGATCCGCCAAGAACTCGCACCACTCCTCTAGAGAGACCTGCTCCACTCCCGCCCAGTTAAGGATGGTCGCTGGCACGGTGGCCGCTTCCAATAATGCGGGGATGCTCGCTGCGATGTCCAACAAGTTGATGGGGTTGAACAGGTTTGGTTGATCTGCCTCAACGGGTATCGCCATGCCTGCTTGCATCATTGCAAGATGAAATGCTGGCCAGCCTCTCGGCTCACCGAGCGGGCCCACGCCATAGGGAACATTCAATCTTGCGATGGTGGTGGGGATATTCAGGTGTCGACACATCGTTCTAACCACTTCTTCAGCTGCAATCTTGGAGATTGAATACGTCGGCATAATCGGAGCGTGATTATCTCCGAGTGGCGCTCGCTCGTCGAGCACCTCAGAACCGGCGGCTGCGTACACACCTGTCGAAGAACAATGCAGAAAAGCCTTGGGCTTGGTATGAGCCATCAGCAACCCCGCCGACTCGGCGTTTGCCCGAAGGTCCACATCCCAGCGTTGGGACTTGACCACAGCAAAATTCAGTACTGCGTCAACATCGGTCGGAACTCCAACGAACTCAGCTGTGAGGAGGTCGGTTGGTATGCACTCGACACCGCATTCCTCGAGCCGCCGACGAGCCGCCTCATCAGTGAAGCGGGCCAAGCCCACAACCTCGTGATCTCTACTCAACTCTGTTGCGACAACCTCTGCCACCTGGCCGGTGACTCCTGTGATCACCACAGTTCTCGGGCTTGCAGACCAGTCTGATGTGGGTACAAGACGGGCATCTGAGATGTTCTTACTCATCGGGGGTTCTCCTCTGGCGTTGATCTTCGATAGGTTGGGACAACTATGCCCCGTCGTCTAGAGATCGAACTAACAAGTGAACGCCCCGATGGCACATGGACCTGGCGCGCAGCCGGAGCCAAACAGCCCAAAGGCGATTTACGCTCATCCATTCTTCCTGCAGGCTGCAAGGTCGGCGATGTCGTTCGGGCTGATGCCGAGTTCGAACTAGAGGGCATCGAGATTCTTCACGTGCTGCCTCCAAAGGCTGCAAGAAAAGAACCTGAGATGTTGACCGTGATTGGAACACGACAGGACGAGCCGCTCGTCACGAGCACCCTGGTCGAGAAGTCGGGTCGTTCACGAGATGGCGACCGCGGAGGGTCGCGTCGTGATCGTGAAGATCGCGGGCCACGTGGTGACCGAGGCCCGCGCGGTGATCGTCCCAATGGCGGCCGTAGTGGTGGACGCGACGGTGCTGGTGGAGGCCGTCCAGGCGGAGACCGACCTGGAGGAGATCGCCCCGGAGGCGACCGTCCCCGCAGCGATCGTCCCCGCGGCCCTCGTCCGGATGCTGTTCCTGAACGTCCACGGCCGAAGCGCTTGCGCCCGGGTCGCGCACACCGAGCAGCTGTTCTTGACACCCTCCCGGTAGAGCATCGTCCCATTGCCGAGCAGGTCATTCGCGGCGGAGTTCCGGCCGTACGTGAGGCAATTGCTGAGCAAAACGCCCAAGCAAAAAAGGAAGGCCGAGCGGAGATCCCCTCAGAGCAACTCATTGCTCTCGCAGAAGACTTGCTGCCTCAGCTACGCGCTGCTGAGTGGATGGATCGAGCCGAGGCAGCGTTAGCCGACCTCGAGGAGCTAGATCTTCGTGACCTTCGTTCCGTAATCGTGGCAGCAGATGGTGTTGCCCGCGATCCCGAGGCCTTGGCCCTGAAAGATCAGATTCAAGCAGGCCTGACCAGACGAATTGAAGAGGAACAGGCCCTATGGATTGCAGATATCACTGCCAATCTTGATGGTGGTCGATTCGTTAGGGCGCTCCGTCTTAGCTCACGTCCACCAAAGGCAGGCGCCCCGCTTCCGGTTGAACTATCTAGTCGCTTAGTCACTGCGGTCTCTGAGGGACTTACCCCGACGGTCAATCAGGACCTCTGGGCCGCCGCATTGGATGCCTTGGCCTTTTCGCCTGTCCGCAATCAAGTCACCCCAGCAGGCCGACCCGAGGAACCCTCCCCCGCTCTGCTCGACGCTGTTCGTCGCGTTGGTGATCGTTTGCCCAAGATTGTTCTGTTGTTTGGGCTTGATCCCGCCGAGATTGCTGCAGCTGCAAAGAAGCGTGGTCGAACTGGTCCGCGAGGCTCGAAGTCCGGCAGCTCGAAGTCCGGCAGCTCGAAGTCCGGCAGCTCGAAGTCCGGCAGCTCGAAGTCCGGCTCAACGAAGCCTGAATCGGTTCAGCCCGAATCAACAGAGCCCGAGACTCCGACACCCAGTTCGGATCCGGTTGCTGAACAAAGTCCTGATAGTGCAAACAACGATAGGGAGAACAATTCAATGAATACTTCAGAAGAATCATCATCAGTAGCGCCTGGCGAAGTCACTATTGACGAGATCATCATTGGCGAGGAGATCATCGTCGAAGAGACCATTTTGGTCGAGGAAGTCTTGGTTGAAAACAGCGATGGAGAAGTCGTCCTAGTCGAGGACATCATCGTCGTGGAAGACACCATCGTGATTGACGATGTGCTCCTCGTAGAGAGCATCGACGGCGTAGTCGTTGACGTCGAGGAAATCCTCGTCGTCGACGAGACCATCACCGTAGATGAGGCGATTATCGTCGAAGACCTCACAGTTGAGGACTAGGAGCATTCGCTCCGGACAGCGCTGAGCACGAGTTATAGAACACACGAGTGCACACCTAGCGCGCTTGCTGCGCTAGATTCCGCGTCATGACTGTGGACTATGAAAAACTCGGCAATGTTGGAATCATCACGATTAATCGTCCTGAAGCGCGCAACGCAGTAAGTAGCGAAGTCGCCCAAGGGATTGAGTCGGCGATTGATCAGATTGAAGCAGACGACGAGGTGTGGGTCGGGATTCTGACTGGCGCTAAAACAGAAAAGGGCTACATCTTCTGCGCCGGCGCTGACCTCAAGCAGATGGCAACTGACCCTGGCGGTATGTCCACGGCAAAAGGCGGCTTCGGCGGGTTTGTGCAGCGTGAACGGACCAAGCCGATCATTGCAGCAGTTGATGGCCCAGCGTTGGCAGGTGGGACAGAGTTGGTCCTAGCGGCCGACCT
>WLLG01000180.1 GCA_009700815.1 Actinomycetota bacterium | reverse complement strand
GATCTGCAGCAGCGCTTCATCTGCGATCGCACATGCAGCACGGATCCTTGCTGCCTCCCCTGCATCTTTGATCAGGCGAAGCTCCTCAACGATCCCGTTTGTGGCAGCAATCTCTCCTGTAGTGAACAGCTCTGACTGCCACCTTCGCTGTGCAGCCCAGGTGACGGTCTGCGCCTCGAGGCCAACAGAGGTCACACCCGCAAGCTTGGCTGCCTCTGCGATACATCCGTCGGGGTCTGCGGCAACGATCTCAATGCGACACTCAATTCCGGTGGCCTTGATCTCGGCAGCAGCTTGGTCGCGGTAGCGACCGTCGCTCACAAAGACCAACTCCTCGGCTGTCACGAGCAGAATTCCTGCTGATCCAGTGAAACCGGTGAGATAGCGAATGTTCGTCAAATTGGTGACCACTAGCCCGTCCCAACTCGCTTCGCTCATCATCTTGCGAAGACGCTCCGTGCGCCGAGGAAACTCCATGGGCGGGAACTGATCAGCGGACAAGCTTGGAGTGAGATTCTCGGTTACGGCCATGGGTACACAGTATGGCCTCGTTGACCCTGCACCCTCGCGTCAAGGCTGCATTAAGGAGCAGGCTCCAGCAGGCTCAGACCGGCTAGAAGCCCACGGTGATCTGAACTGTTCCGAGGCAGTCGCTCAAAGGAGTTCAACTCCATTCCCTGTCCGAGCAGCACATGGTCAAGTCTCAGTAGGGTTGGAAAGTGCGCAGAGGCAGGCCATGTCGTTGCGAAACCAACGGATCGAACATCTTGCGCATCCCTGAGGTCTGCCTGTGCAAGTAACTGCCGAAAGCGAATGTGTCCCCAATCTGCGTTCAAATCTCCGGCAACAACTGTGCGCGGACCGGCCTGTTCCAAGATGGCCGTTGCTCGTTCGAAGTCGCTACGCCATCGCGGAATATCCCAGACCGAAGTGGGCGCATTGAAGTGAACTGCAAACAATTCGACTGATGAATCGGGCAGTTGCAATTCCATGCTCACACCAGAGCCAGACAGTTCTAGGTCCTGGGGATTGATAAATGGAATGGTACTGAACACAGCAATCCCGTGGCCATATGGCTCAACGAGTTCCCACCGATACTGATACTGACCCAGTGCTCCCGCATCTTTAAAAGCCACAGCATGTGCGGGGGTGTACTCCAGCAGGACCATGACCTGTGAATTGCGTGCGAGCAACTGTTGCGCCAGTGCCTCTGGATCTTCGTTTCGGTACCACAGGTTTTGTACCAACAAGCTCAACTGAGCGCCCGAGCCCTTAGGTTTAGGCTCAGACCACCCTGAAAGAATTGGGTGGGCAACAAAGAAGAATGCCAACCATGGAACTGCAAGCAAAGCCGCAGAATAACGAAACCAAGATCCTGGATTCTTTCGAATCTCACCCATCATCAGAGCCGCTCCAAACAAGGCAACTCCCCCACACAGCAGGAGTAACTGGCCGTCCATGCCAGCCACTGCCATGAGACGCGGACTGAACTCCTGTGCGGGCAGGTAGTGAATCAGCAACAAAAGCAGGCTGAGAGTGAGGGAACCGGCAACCATGGCCGTCCCGATCCAAGCGGTGAGTCGCAGCCCAGACCTGTTCACTCTTGCGTGGACGCCTCTGCCAACCCGGGTTGCTGCGTGTCCAGCAAAGCAGCTGCTGCACGAACGGCCATCGGGTAGCCACTAGCACCGAGGCCCATGATCACAGCCGTTGCTACAGAACTGACTACCGAGAGGTGCCGCCAGGCCTCACGCCGATGCGGGTTCGAGAGGTGAACCTCGATGATCGGAAACTCACAAGCTGCGAGCGCGTCGTGAATGGCCCAAGAGTAATGAGTGAAAGCTCCTGGGTTGATAATAAGTGCGGCATGCACGCTTCGTGCCTGCCCAATTGCATCCACTAGATCACCCTCGTGATTGGACTGTAAGGACTCAAGTGAAAATCCAAGGCCACGAGCTTCATCTCTAGCAGCACTCATATGATCGTCGAGGGTGGCCGATCCATATATCTCGGGCTGTCGAGACCCTAAAAGCTGCAAGTTCGCTCCAGAGAGAACCAACAACGATCGCTGGGCGTTCTGCTGTGAGGTCACCTCACTCAGATCTTCATCACTCATCCGTTTGCTCGCTCCAAGGTCGTGGACAGTTTCGGGCGCAGAACCACAAGACTGTTCAGTATGTCAGTTGAGGCCCTCTGAACTGCGCTCACTTCGGCGATCTGCGCTGCTCAGGCTGAAGGGCGCATAGCCTCAAGGGCTTCACGCATGAGAACCGGATCAACGTTTTTGACCACCTCGACACCAGTACTCCCGAGCAAGGCGAAGGTATAACCGGCATCAAGAACTTTTTTGTCCCGGCTCATCAGGTGGATCAGTTCCTCGTTGTCAGATCCGGCAGGTAGCTCACTTGCAAGGCCATACCCGGCAAGCACTCTGCGGTGTTCTTGGACAGCGTCGCCATCAATTCGGCCCATGAGACTTGCCAATTCGGCGGCGTACATTAAGCCGATTCCAACCGCCTCGCCATGACGCAATTGGTGATCTCCGGCTATCTCCAAGGCATGCGCCAAGGTGTGGCCGTAATTCAAGACCGCTCGTCGGCCAGACTCACGCTCGTCTTCAGAGACAATATCTGCCTTGATCTGTACGCAGGCAGCGACTCGCTCATCAATCGGGAGCGCATCAAGATTGCCTCCGCCAAGCCAGTGATACTTGGCCAATTCTCCTAGTCCGCACTGCCACTCTCGCTTCGGAAGTGTGAGGAGTAGATCTGTATCGCAAATTACTGCCGATGGCTGCCAGTAGGTGCCGACCAGATTCTTACCCTGAGCCAAATTGACTCCGGTCTTACCACCGATTGCTGCGTCAATCTGTGCCATCAACGTGGTAGCTACGTGAATCACCTGCATGCCACGGTGATAGACAGACGCTGCGAATCCAGCTACGTCGGTCACGATGCCTCCGCCGACTCCGACAACACAGTCGCTTCGAGTCAGACCCCATGCAGCGAACTGCGAACAGAGTGACTCGACTGTTGACATCGTCTTGTGCTGCTCGCCCTGACCGATCAGGAACACCTTTGCCTCACGTCCGGTTTCAACCTGAACAGGTAGGTCAGCCTGAGTGACTACGGCAACGCGCTGAGCACGCTCCGGGATTCTGGCGGACAACTCATGGTGCGCCCCTGCACCAATCAAAACGGGGCAGGTTCGCCCATCTGGAAAGTCAAGCTCAAGGGTGATCACGAGAGTGCCTGAATAACTTCCTCTGAAACGGCTTGGGGATCCAAGCCATCAACGTCAATAACGAAATCAGAAACGCTGGAGTACAACGCATTGCGCTCCTCTGCGAGTCGATGCAACGCGAATTCAAGATCGCCGGCCAGCAGGGGGCGCGAGCCATCTGCGTCTGTCAGGCGATCTGCAAGGTCTGTCACGCTGCACCTCAGCCAGACGACTGTTGCTTGTCTGCTGAGCAAGATTCGATTTGTCTGATCGAGGACAACTCCCCCGCCGGTAGCAATCACCGCTACTGGTCCTGCGAGCGCCTCTTGAAGTGCCTCTGACTCACACTGACGAAACGCCACCTCGCCCTTCTCGGCAAAGATCTCACTGACAGAGCTACCAAGGCGTTGCTCAATCACCATGTCCAAGTCAACACAGGCTCCGAGTCGCAACCGCCCAGCAAGGATCGGCCCAACGGTTGACTTCCCTGACCCGGAGAGTCCAACCAGACAAATATGTTGTTCGGCGATACCAGTCACACGACTAAGACGGGAAGGCCAGCTAGCAATTGGGTAATGGCCGAACGAAGCGGCACCGTGGAACAGTCACGGGCTTCGAGTAAGAGGGTAATGCCTTGATCACACTCGATGACTAGAGCAGAGGAATCCCGATGGATCTTGGTATTCATCCGGAATCTAGCTTCGTCTGAATTCTGCGGCTCGACCGAGGTCACGGAATCCCAAGACATCCGAAAACGAAGGTCAGCAGGACCGACTACCTCGAGTCCCGTGCGAGTGAGGACTGCGGTGCAGTTCTTGCGCTTCTTCGTCTGGCCGGGGTACCCGCCGAGATACACCACATCTTCGAGTTCTAAGCCAGCGGAAGTACCTTCTGGGTCGACATCACTGAGCGACTCAACTGGTTCAGGGGCAACTACTGCCTGCTCGCTCGGAGCAGCGGCAACTTCAAACTCTCGGCTATCTACCGATCCACCCTCTACTGATCCACCCTCTACTGATCCAGCCTCGGCTGAAGCAGCCTCGGCTAAGCGAGATCGGTCACGCACCACTGGGGGTGCCACCTCAAGGACGGGATCACTCGAAGCCTGAGCGGCCTCAGCAGTGAAGCTTGGCGGATCTTCCTGATGTTCACCCTGTGTCGCATCAGGATCGGCCGGCAGGTCTGCCTGATCCTCTGTCTGGGCTCCGACAGCAGAATGGCCTGAAAGTGCACTGACAACAGCCGTACAAAATGCTTCTGTCCATCCAGCGCCAACAACGGTGGAATCCTTCATGACGATCTCTACATGAATCAATCCGCCCTGGGGTTCACCGATGGCATCCATAGCTTCAACCTCTGAGAGGTCAAGCCAAACCGGGGTGGTAACTACATCTGTTCGCTGAATGCCAAGTCCAAGACCGGCGAGCACAAAGAGTGCCTCAATACGAGCCTGTTCCGGAGGGTCAACCCAACCACGGCAGGCTGAGTCCGGAAGCGGCTCATCAGGATTTGATTCATCAAGTCGAGCATCACTCACGACTTTTTGAATTCCTCTAACAGCATATTTCTGACCTTTTCTTGCGACATCTGTCGGTAATGCTAGTTGTATTGAACCCCTGTGGGACTCTTCTCGCAGGACCGGGCTAGTCGAGAAGGGATTCTGCTGAACTGCTACTCCCACTAGAACGAGCCAATGAACGAGATCGGACCCAAGGGGCCCTCATCTTCGCCGAGTCCGTCAACAGCGGGGAACTCTCCTTGGGGCGAAACCAAACCGAGCATGTCATCGGTCGAGTCTTCGCTAGCAAGCTGGGCTTCTACGATGGTCGACTCGAACTGATGAGCGTCTGAGTTGTCTGTGTCTCGGCCGCTCACAGCAACGGAGCCTTCGTAATCAGGTTCCGGACGGGCATTGAGGGCTGCTGCAATCGCATCAGCGGCTTGAGGGCTGAGCGTGGACATCTGCCGAAAGACATCCTCCTGTGTTGACGGAGTGTCTTCTAGTTCCTCATAGGAGTCGGGATCGAGCTCCTGAAGATCCTGCAGCGGCGAGACAAGCTGATCCCATGCCGCAGCCGCAGTCAGGGTC
>WLLG01000018.1 GCA_009700815.1 Actinomycetota bacterium | reverse complement strand
TGCTGGAAATGATTCTGTCGGACCCAACGCTGGTAGCGATTTTTGGGCGCTCGGCGATGAGCCACGGCATGTTGATACTCATAGAAGAAGTATCCGCAGGCCCAGCCCAAGGCCAAGGCGATTCCCGCGACGGGACCAACTGCAATCCAACCCAGCGGCATCCAAACTAGGGCGCCAACAAGCAGCATGCCGATCCAGCTCAGAATATGAGTCACCGAGAATGACCAGGTGGAACGCACATGATGCTCAAGGTGCTGGTTGCTCATGAGGCCCTTGCCTTTGAGTTCATGCATGGCAAAACGGTGCAACAGGTATTCGGCAAAACTCCACAAGAACGCACCCAGCAGGAATGCTGCTGCGGCAATCAGAAGAGTAAGCAGGATGGTCATGCCTGCTCACCCAGTGATTGAGCCTGCGATTGGCGCAGTGATCGAGCCGGCGATTGGCCTAGTGACTGGGCCAGTGAGCGAGCAATAGCCGAGTCCTTTGGGGATGCGCCCCAGCCCTGAAGCAGGCCCTGAGTCAGCACTTCTCCTAGGGCTGCGCCAGTGGTTGGAAGTCCCGTGCTCAGCCCGTCGGCCATGAGCGCCCCGTTGAGCCCGAGCACCCAGGCGAAGGTTCGTACTAGGGATCCTTCTAGCAACTCTTCGAGCGGGTTGGCAGTGAAGGGCTGAGTCTGCAGCGCAGCGGTGTCAGTTGCCGCTTCGAGTAGCCGCCGGGGAACATCTAGAACGAGCATGGCCGCTGGGACTACTTCAGCAGCATCTGCTGTGGTCTCTGCTCCAGCGTTGATCAGCATCTGCTGTTGCAACCGAAACTCGCGGGGATGAGTCTGTGGGGCAGCTAAGAAGAGATCCGAAAAGGCCCAGAGCAATGCCAGTGAAGCGACCTGATCGGTAGGCGGGGGTTCAGCCATGCGAAGGGCAGCCTGCCACTGTGCCACACGCGCTTCAGCAAGGTCATGCAGCAGCAACAAGGCTCGTTGCTGTAGGGCTGCGAGCAGAGCGCTTCTTGAGTCGAAGTAGGTATAGAGCGAGGCCGTTGCGTAATCAGCAGCTTGTGCGAGTGCTGCCATGGTCAGCCCATCGACGCCAGCATCCTCGACGATGTCTGCTGCTAGGTCCAAAAGCTGGTCGCGGCGGGCATCACGCTTGCGAGTGCGGCGATCAGGGGCTGATTGGTGGGTCAGCGTTTGCGGTGGGGCATCGTTTTCCGAAGGCACATCGGAAAACGTAGTGACATCGGAACAAAAGCGCAAGGGGCATGAGCAAGTGACTCCGCAGGTTGCCTGTTTGAGCCTTAGAGGGGGATGGAGACTCCTAAGCCGCCAAGCGTCTGCGCACCGTATCTCTGAATTTCGGCAGGTATGTCTAGCGGTTGTGGTCGGATTCCGTGAGTCGCAAGCCGGTCACGGATCCCGTCATCAATGAGATCGGCGGGCAGCAGCCAAGAGACTTCAAATTCAATTCCATCTGGGTCTTGGGCATACACGGCTTTGGTGGTGACGTGATCCGAGGCGCCTACGAGTGCCTTGCGATCCTGAAGTACCCCGCGAATCCGCGCCAACTCGGCAAGTGTGTCGACCTCCCAGGCCAGGTGATATAGCCCCACCGTTGAGCGGCCTGCCTGCGATGGCCCCGCCTGATCTCCAATCTGAAAGACGCCAAGATCGTGGTCGTTTGTTGACCCGGAAGCCTGCAAGAAGGCGGCCTGACCGGGCATGAAGATGATGGTGCGAAACCCGAGGACATTCTCATAAAACTCCTGCGTGCGCTCCAAGTTTCTGACGTAGAGAACTGCGTGATTGAGTCGGGTGATTGCCATGAGTGGGCTCCTACTGGCTTGGCGGGTCAGTGCTTGGCGGGTCAGTGCTTGGGAGTGCAGTGATTGGTGAGTCGAGATAGGTGGGCCGTGCTACGAGGAGACTGCTGAGAACCCCGTCGGCAAGTAGTTCAAGCAGGGCGACTCTGTTCTCGCTGAAGCCACCCGAGCGGATCGATGCTGCTAATTCACGCTCAGAACCAACGCCAAACTCCCTCAGAGAAGTCGCTCGCTGCTGATCTTGCTGCGGCCCGAGCACGAGTTCTCGCTCCACCATGGCGATCACGTTGCTTGCGACTCGCGCATGAAAAGACAGGTTGCCCTCAGTTGACGGCATGACCTGCTCAGTCAAGAACTCCCTGACGGCTTGAAGCAGTTCCTCAGCGGTGGGGCGACCATGCAGGCCCTCGATCGGGGCCTGATTAGGACTCGGCTGACTCTGGTCAAGCTGAATTGCTGATTTAGGGGGCGCTGATTTAGGGAGCGCTGATTTAGACAGTGCTTCCGTTGTTACGACCGGTTCTAGGAGGAGTAGCAAATCCCACTCTGTTTCGCATACTCGCCTGCCAATGGCTGCGAGTTCAACCGAACGCAGCAGGCCGCTGAGGTGGGCGTGAGTTTGAGTCATGCAGATTGCGCCCCATCGGAGCGTGCCAAAGACTTCCCACCAGTGCAGTTCGGCCAAGCTCACGGGTGCTCCTCCTGCAGCTTGATAAGCAGCAAGAAGATTCTCACGCGTCCCGAATCCACCGACTGGGTCCGCTGCACCGAATCGCCAAGCCTTGACGCAGAGCCAACCAAGATCTTCTCTGGGGTCCCCAAGGTGGACAAGCTCCCAGTCAAGAACTGCCCGTAGGCCCTCTTCGTCCACGATGAAGTTGCCGAGTCGAAAGTCCCCATGAACGATTGCTGTGCTCAAGGTCTGGGGGCGGTTGCTTTCCAGCCAGCGGATCGCAAATTCGAAGGTCGGACTAGGCATGTCGAGCGCGTCCAGCGTGAGGCGAATTTGCTTGAGCGGGTCTGCGCTCTGCAAGGGAGCGACAACTTGGGGGTCGATAGCGTGAAGGCCGGCAAGGAAGGCGCCGCAGTCCGCTGCTAGGACTGATCGTGCATCCCGAAGCTTCTCATCTCGAAGAATGCGCCGGGCAAGGGTTTCACCCTCGATTCGCTCCATGACTATCCCGGCCGATCCGAAGAGATCCGGTGAGTCGGAATCAAGGAGGACCTGTGGCACTGCAAGCCCCGCCTGAGCAGATGCCCGCAGGCAACGTGCCTCTGTCCCCATCGTTCCTGGCCAACCGGGTCGGGTTGGTGGATCGCGACGCAACACCAGCTGCCGAAGCGAACCGTCATCCTGGGTTGCATCGAAGCTCCAGGTTTCCCTGGAGGCACCTCCAGAAAGCCGACGCAGTTCCGAAATAGCAACAGCGCCCAGGCTTGGCTCGAGCGCAACACTGAGCGCTGCCGACAGGTTCTCGATCTGCGAAGACACATCCGCAGACTACGGGGGTTTGGCTCTTGAATGCAGAAGACCGGCATCCCCTTGCGGCGGATACCGGCCCTCTGATTGCTGTGACAGGGGGCTGTGGACCCTGTCTGGAGTGAGATTTTTAGACGCTGAGGAGGTCTCGTGCCCCAGTATCTGCTGATGGGTGGCGAAGCTTGGACATGGCCCGAGCCTCGATCTGACGGATGCGCTCACGGGTGAGTGCGAAGTGTTCGCCGACTTCTTCCAAGGTGCGTGGCTCGCCACGATCAAGTCCAAAGCGGAGTTTGAGTATCTCACGTTCGCGCTCGTCAAGGGGGGACAGTAGGCGGCCAATCTCCTCTGGTAGGAGTGCGACTGAAGCAGCCTCGAATGGGGTGACGGCTCCGCGGTCGGGAACTACGTCTCCGAGTTCGGCATCGCCATCTTCACGAAGTGGGGTGGAGAGCGAGAGTGTGTCCGCTGCAAAGAGCAGGGTCTCTGTGACCTTTGCTTCGGGCATCTCTAGGTCGGCAGCGAGCTCGGCCAAAGTTGCTGGACGACCCAGTGCGGTCTCTAGACGGGTACGAGCCTTTTGTACACGGTTCATGGTGTCGCCAGCATGCACAGGTAGGCGGATGGTACGACCAGTATTGGCGATACCGCGGGTCAGTGCCTGACGGATCCACCAGGTTGCGTAGGTGGAGAACTTGAACCCCTTGCGCCAATCGAACTTCTCGACGGCGTGCATCAGGCCGAGGTTGCCTTCTTGCACCAGGTCGAGCAGAGGCATTCCAGAGGCCTGATACTTCTTGGCGATGGACACGACGAGGCGCAGGTTGGACTGAACGAAGGTGCGCTCAGCATCCTCGCCATCACGGGTCAGGCGCTTGAGCTCGCGCTTGCGGGCTGGCGAGACGCTCTTGCCGGCCTCTTCTAGCTCGGCACGAGCCTCGCGGCCGGCTTCCATGGCCTGCGCAAGACGAGCCTCATCATCTTTGGTGAGGAGGGCGTACTGGCCGATGTCTTTCAAATACATTCTGACGAGATCTTCTTCGTCACGTTCTACTCGCTGGTTTGCCACCGATTGACCTCATTGATAGTGAGCGGGCGATCACTGCGTGTAGCTAGAAAAAAACCTGAACTACAAACACTGACCGAATCTCTAGTGTACGGGTGGTGTCAAGACCCCTGAAAGTGATTAACGCGCAGAACTAGAAAAACCCTGTGACGAAAGTCTCAGGAGTGGTCCAGTATCCCCTTATTAAGTGGGATCTGCGTTCGCCGTATCGGTAACAGTGTTACGAAAACTGTAGGGGAAACCTCTCAGAAACTTGGATTTAGTCCGAAAGGCTCAGGGTTTGTGCGCCAGCTTGTTCTGCTAAGTCCAAACTGCGCTTATTACAGGTCAAAAGGATCACTTGTCGGTTCTGTGCGGCCTTGGCAAGCAGGGCCATGGCCTGGGGGGCACGTTCGTCGTCAAGGTGTACAAGCGGGTCGTCACAGATCAGCGGTAGCCATACCCCGGTGCGACTGGACTGTTCGTCCGCGACGGCAAGGCGAAGTGCCAGGTAGAGCACTGCTCGGGCACCAGTAGAGAGTTGATTCGCCGGAATGAACGCCCCGTTTTCCAGGTCGATAATTAGCTTGGCTTTGTTGTTCGTTGATTCAGAGTCTCGAATCACTCTGACTCCCGCCCAACTCGGCGCAACAGAGCGGGCTAGTTCGCTGGTGCGCTCAATGAGCTTTGGTTGGTTTTGTTGGTCTGCAAGGTCGGCTTGTTCGCTGAGAAGTAGCGCAGCCACGGCATAAACGGCAGCGTTCACCGCAGCCTCGGATTGCTCTTCGCTCAGGGCGCTCAATTGCTCATTCAGGGATGCAATCTGACCCTCGATGGAGAGGTCTTTGATCCGCTGATTGATGCTCCCCGATTCGGTGGTCAAGTCAGTGAGCTCAGCATCAACCTGGGCGAACTCGGATTCCACTGCAGCTTGCTGCAAACTGAATTGATCAACTTCGGAGTACTGCGCCAGCAGGGCAGAGACACGTTCAGAACCCTCTATCTGGTCTTGCAGAGCCTGGTCCTGCTCGCGTATGCGTTCGACCAGCTGAGTTCTTTGTGTCTGGGTTTCTCGAGTGAGCTCAGCCGCAGAGAGAATGGCCGCTAGATCGATTACTTGACCCGGTTGCACTACGGGCTTGCAGAGCGTTTCAAGCTGCTGGCGATGAATGTCAACGGAAGTCGCGGCGTGGACTGCCAAACTCGCCTGCTCTGCGGCGGCGTGGAACTTTCCGAAGGTGTCTGTTGCCGCAGAGATTGGTGAAGGGGCTGGGAGGCGAAGCGAGGCTAATTGGTCTCTTATCCCTCGCTCGGCGTTCTGAACCAGTGCTGCCGCTGCGGTAGATGCAGCCTGGGCTTTGGTCAAGCGGACCTGAGCAGCGTTGACGGCATCAACAGCACCTCGAGCTTCTTGGTAGTTCGCAAGAAGTGAGTTGACTTCCGCCGGGTTCACAGCGGAGGGAAAGCCCGCCTGCTGCAGAGTGCTATCTAATGAGCTCTGTGCCGCGCGGCGGCCTTGTTCGGCAAGAGCTTGCGCAGCTTGGCGCGCAAGCAGGTTGGATTGTTGTGCGCTCAGCGCTAGCGCAGCTTCAGAAGCTGCATTCGCCGCGGAAGTAACCGAGGAGAGGTCCGTCTGCGAGCCTGTAGTTGAGACGGCAGAGTCAGCGTGGCCTCGAACTGCGAGCACCAACGTGACGAGGAAACCCGCGACCGCAAGAAGTCCAAGAATGAGCTGGCCAAGAGCAAAGCCGGCAACCGCAACTGCCCCAAGAATCACCGCAGGAATGAACCGGGCAACGCCACCCGAGGCCGAAGCGGTAGCAGGTGGCGGCTGGCGAAACTGTCCGTCGCTGAGCCATGACTGCGGTGTGGTTCCCGTGTTGAACTGCGCCCAGTTGGCGAGGGCCTGTCGTTGAGCCTCCTGTGCAACCTGCACGTCTGCTGACGCAGCACGGGACTCATCTTGTGCTGCATCGAGAGCGGCCGTGCTCTGGTCGATGTGTGTATGGGCTGCCAGAATTTGCCCCTGCGATTTTGCGCCAAGGTCTGCTGCCAGAACGGTTGCCGGTGTGGTGTGCTCCCCAACAGCGCCAAGGGCTTGGTCTTGCAGGTGGATGACAACTGGAAGGGCCGCCTCTGCAGCCGCCTGCTCGGTGAGGCACTCACGTTCGGTACTCTGCGACTGTGCGAGGGCAGCAACCGAATTGGTGAGCGTCACGGAGTCTTCATGGGTGAGCGTGAGCGAAGCTAGTTGCTCCACGGATACACCCAAGGCTTGAGCCGCGTCCTCGCCCCTTCGGATCTGCTCGTTGAACTGCGGTTCTTGATTTCGGCTGAACTCCTGCAGGGCTAGAAGATCAGGAATTTGGTTGGCTATCGCGGCCCAGTTCGGCTCCACTTGCTCCAAGCTGGCGAGGTTCTCTTCAAGGCTGGTCTTGCGGTGCGAGATAACGCAAGCTTGACGGGCCGATTCCAAAGCATCGCGTTCGGAAGAAAGGCGGAGCTTGTTCTCGGTGGCCTGCTTGACCTTGGACTGAGTTTCTGACTGCTCGTTTTTGGTAGCCAAGTAGTCATCGGCGTTTTTGCCCACCTCTGCGAGGGCTGCCTCTACGGCCTGAATCTCGGTTCGGATATTTGCAACCGAACGCTTTCCTGCAGCAGTTCCGGTACTCAAGGCCCTTGCCTGTTTGACCAAGTTGGCGTCGACAACTCGCGGGTCGACCCCGCCAAACATTCCTTGACTCGCTAATTCCAGGACCTGCTCGCCTTGATCGACTTGGTGGCCGTCGGCGCCGTCAATGCGATGAACCGCACGAATGGACTCCGAAGAGGTCCCACCGAGCGTGGCGATCCAGGCTTCACGGGACAGAAGAACTGCACCTCCGATCTGCGCCTCAAATGGGCTGCGGGCGCTCACTCCCTGACCAAGAATCTTGAACTCTGCCTTCAAAACCAAGGGGGACTTTTCGAGCAAACCCTCGAGTTCGGCGACCAAGGCCTCTCCGGCCTCACCAAAGCGCTGGATCTCGGACTTCGAGGCGCTAGGTCCTGCAATGAGCCACATGATGGCCTCTGCCAAAGTGCTCTTGCCTGCCTCATTGGAGCCGAAAACCGTGATGAGTTTACTATTCGGCAAAGTGAGGTTGAGATTGGTGAGTCCACCAAATTTCTTGACTCTCAAGTTCGAAATATTCAATTCCTGGCTCATAGCTGAACTACGCCTTCGGCCTCGTCCTCGGTGGCAGGAGCAAGACGGTCGATCAGCAGGCGCTCAACCTGATCAAGAAATTCCTCGACGCTGATGTCTCCAAGGCTGACTGACTTTTCGGTCAGCGTCCTCGCTGGCGACCCAATCGTGCTGGCTGCCCGATCGATCAGGTCCTCGAGGACACTGCTGGTGGCAGGGCCCTCGGGACCGGCATCGGTGCTCTCTTCAGGGGTGGCAGAACCCGTAGAAGCTGCAGGTCGCAGTTCGTCAAGCTTGGTGAGGACTGCGCCGACAACGTCGGGCCTTGCAGCCAACACGGTTCGGTCAAAGGGAACAGTGGTGTCGATCGAGATCTTTTTAATGCTGGTGTTTACCGGGAGAAGTGGCTGAAGCAAGCCAACAAACCTCTCCTCCTTCAGCAACTTCTTTAACCCTGAGTGCGAATCCGTTGCTCCTGATACTGCGACGCGGACAACAGTAGGGAGGCCGAGCGGGTTGTCCTGCTCAATTGCGGTCGTAGCTTGCTCGCCAATTTGATCAAGAGCTGATTCAACATTTGGAACTCCAGAGATGTCGGCATGAACTCGCAAAAAGCGACTGAGATCACAGGCCACAAACTCTGGCTTGGCGAACCCTTCGCCGGCGGCTTCAACAATGAGGACCCCTTTGGGTCCACATTCGGTTGCTTTGGTGCTGCGGCCTTGCAGGTTGCCTGGGTAGGCCCACCATCGCCCGGCTGGCATTGGGGTGACTGTGCGGTCGTGGATGTGACCCAGTGCCCAGTAGTGGATATCTGGGTTGAGGAGATCATCTCGTGTGCAACCGGCGTAATTATCGTGGCCGGGTATGCCCGCTACGTTGGCGTGAACCACAGCAATTCTCAGATCGGCATTCACAGTTGTGGCACCGATTTTTTCCACAAGGTTCGCCTCTTCTTTTTGGGTGGCGAAACTCACTCCCGTGACGGCTAGTCGGGTTGCGCCAACGGTCATGAGAAAGGTTTGGGGCTCACCCTCAGTAAAGGCATAGACCCCCTCGGGTAGGGGAGCCACCGGGGTGAAGTTGGCTTGAACGGGATCGTGATTTCCGTGGGCCATGAACACGCGGATCTGAGCGCTGCTCAGGCGACTGAGCCCGCGATTGAACCTGAGTTGCGCGTAGGTTGATCGTTCAGCGGTGTCGTAGACGTCGCCACCAAGCACCACAAGATCAACGTTTCGATCAAGAGCGAGTTTGATCAGATTGTCGAAAGCGTTCAGGGCTGCGTCAGCACTGCCCAGGTGAAGATCCGAGGAATGAAGAAAGCGAACCGGGCCAAGATCGGTCTGGTCAGTTCGCAACGAACCAAGGTGGACAATCTTTGAGCTTGCAGGGTCAAAAGCCATGGGTCAGCCAGTATGGCTGACCCATGTGACAGCGGACGTGAAAACTGCTGAGTGGCTTCGGGTTAGAAAGACCTACGGGGTTTCTGCTGCTCCGCCATCAGCGCCAACGCCGCCAGTGGTGCAGCCATCCCAGGTAATCGTTCCAGGGTTGGTCGTCGTTGCTGGCTCGGTCGGAGCTGGTGGCACCCAACCTCCGAGTACCTTCCACTCGAATGCCTTGTCTACCTCGCAGATGCCCCAGTAGGCATATGGCATGGTGGCCCGATCACCCGAAGCATCGAGCGTGACCACGCCGGTCACGCCCTTGTAGCCCTCGGCGGCAGTCATAAAGGCAGTCCGCAAATCGGCTCCCTTGAGGTCTGCGCCATCTTTGGCGAACACGGCGGTGAGAATCATCAGAGCGTCATAGGCACCGTATGCAAGTGGGTCTGGCTCTGGATCGGCTTTGACGAGCTCCTCTGGTGGGGCTTCAGCGTCATCACCAATCACGGGCAGCGGGCTTGCGAAGCCATCGGCGGAACCAGCAGCAAAGGCGGCACCGGTGGCGTCATCAGTCAGGTCGGTGGACTGCGCCGAACCGTCTCCGCCATAGAAGGGAATATCCTGGAGGGACGCAATGCCTGAAGCCTCGGCCAGAATCTGCGCAACTTCACCGTAGCCAGCGAGGTATACAGCTTTGGTTGCGCCACTGTCGGCTTGTGCGACTGCATCTGCAATCTTTTGCGCAACAGCGGCAAAGTCGGTCTCTTCTGGTGTGTAGACAGGCCCGGCGATCACAGTGCCTCCGCCGGCTGTGACATCAGCGCCCACTGTGGACACAAGTCCGTTGTTGCCAGCGTCATCGCGGTGGGCCGTGATCAGCGTGACTGGGCCTTTGTTGGTGATTAAGTCGCCCGAGGCCACGCCTTCGACCTTGTCGGTCGGAACCATGCGGAATAGCGAGTCAGTGGGGACTGCCAAGGTGGATGCGGTGCTTCCTTGGGAGATGAGAATCATGCCGTTTGCGTCAGCATAGGGAAGGATGTTCTTTGCCTCAGAGCTGGTCTGTGGGCCAATCACAGATGTGACTCCAGCCTCATTCAGACTCGTGAGTTCTTTGAGAGCGGTTTCGGGGTCGCCGCCTGTGTCTCGTACGTCAAGTTCGATCTTGACCCCTTCAGCGGCGGCTGATTCAACGCCGGCTTCAAGGACACTCTGCGAGGCAAGACCCAACGTCTTTCCGTCGCCCGTGAGGTCGAGGAGTGCTCCTACCTTGACAGTTGTAGTAATCGCAACCGTGGTTGTTGTGTCAGAACTCGAGGAGTCGGACTTTGAACAACCGGCCAGAGCGAACAGCGAGAGGCTGAGCACGGCGGCTGCTGCCACTGTAAAAACTCGCCTTGTGTGTCGCCCTGCAGCTAGGCCGCGAGTGGGCCGAGTTTGTGAGTTGTTGCTCTGCATCAAGACTCCCCTGATTTGAGAAAGCACCTAGAATGAAGCTTTCTTGGGTGCCATGTTGGCACATGCAGACGCTTTCGGGGTGAAATAGATAGATGGAGGAGCCTGAATTGCCTGCGCCCAAGCCGAACTCGTCGGAAGCAGTACTCGACGAGTTTGCTCGGCACCGACCGTGGTTTATCCGCGCCACGATCCTGTCTGGGCTGGGAAGCTCGATGGCTTGGTTGGCCACTTCTTATGTGATCTACGCGAATTCTGGCTCGGTGGCGATCAGCGCGCTGGTCACCGTGGTGTCCTCTGTCCCATCGCTTCTTCTGGGCGGGGCAGCTACAAGCCTCTCGGGAAAATACAGTGCTGCAAAGCTCTACGTCTGGGGCGGTATAGCCCTCGGACTCGTTGGCTTTGTGCCCGTATTTTTCTCGCTCGCCGGCGAGCTTGCTACGAGAAACCTGCTGCTGTGGTACCTCCTGATCGGCATTATCTCTGGACTTACGGCTCCGGCTGGCGCAATGGTCACTCGCTTCTTGGCCCCTGCGGACGCCGTGCCCGAGTTCAATGCCTCCATCACGAAAGCCAAGTCAATCTCGTCGGTTATCGGGCTGCTTCTTGGTGGGGCTATCTACGCGGCCCTCGGACCAACTTGGATCTACCTTTTTAGTGCTCTGACCTTCTTTGCCCCAGTCCTAGCCGTTCTACCCGTAACAGGAAAGGCCCCGCAGGCAGTTGCGCAGGGCAAACTCAGAGAGATCGTTCACCTCCGCAAGACCAACCCTGGATTGCGAGCTGTTTTCGTTGCGTGCGTCATCTCCTGCTTTGGCGGCAGCTTCAGCATCACGCTGCCGGCAGTAGCCGCCGAGATTGGGTCGGGTGCCTGGATTCTGTCCGTTCTTCAGACAGCGTATGTAGTCGGCGGGCTCGTGGTTGTTGTAGCGGTCAAGCGTTTTCACCTCCGGGTGAAATGGGGGCAGATGCAGCGACTGTGTGTGATGGTTGCGGGGCTTGGCTTGGTCGGTATGGCATTCGTCACCAAGATGAACGCAAGCCCAGGCAGGGTGTTCATGATTGTGGTGTTGTTGTTGCTGCCGGTTGGTCTGGCTTTCGCGATTGACATCTCGGTTCTGGCAGCACTTGTGCAGGTGCACTCTCCTGAGAAGTCACGCGGATCGGTGTTGACCGCGTATCACATGGTCCCCATGCTGGTGTTTCCTGTGGCGCAGGAATTCATTGGATTTATGTCGGATCAGTTCTCGC
This sequence comes from Actinomycetota bacterium, assembly GCA_009700815.1. Classification (GTDB taxonomy): domain Bacteria; phylum Actinomycetota; class Acidimicrobiia; order Acidimicrobiales; family Microtrichaceae; genus IMCC26207. The sequence continues at coordinate 4,644 of WLLG01000018.1, read as the reverse complement.
TGGCAGCTGGATTTTGGATCTGCGGCGGCGTGTTACTGATTGTTTTGCCGATCGGCAAACGAATGGGCATTGGTGCAGCGATCGATGTGCTTGATGACAGCGATGCTCCTCCCGAGGTCACAGCCGTTGTCCCTCGCTCGGTATCCGTTCACGATCGACACATTGACGCAACCGTGGATGAGCAGCCTGCATAGCTGTACGAAGAAGAGAGCCACTAGTCAATGAAGTAAGAAGCTCGGGTACGTTCCCGCTATCTATTTCCAACCCGAATGTGGTTCACTATTTGGGTAGCAAGATTCACCTTGCGATAATGACGGTGAAGGAATCCAACAGTCGGCGGCAAGATGACTGTGCGGAATTATTTCGAAGGAAGATCTTTGTGAGAGAAGTGGCTGAAAAGCGCGTTGGAATTCGTGCAGCAACAGCGGTAGCGCTTGCCGTTGTGGTGGTAGCCGCGTTGGCTCCGATGGCGCAGGCTGGAGCGGCTCAGAGCGGCCCCGCAAAGAGGTCGGCCATTCCGGCGCCTGTCGCAGCGACTGCTGGTGACACACGCGCGACTGACCAGATCATTGTTCGATACCGCGATGGAGCTTCGCCGAACGCCTCGGAGCTAAGTCGTGAAGCGGGTGAGGCGGTCAGCGTTGGGCGCCGCACACAAGGTGGAGCCTTTGTCTCAAAGCTTGGCACCCGGCGGGCCGGCAGCAGTGTTGATGCAGTGGCAAAGCGATGGGCGGCGCTTCCTGGCGTTGAGTATGCAGAGCCAGACCGAATTCTCCAGGCCTCAGCGGTTCCAACGGATCCGTCCTATATAAGCCAGTGGGACTTGTTTGGACCTACCACCCCAGCGCTCGGTTCAACGTTGGTTGGAGCGAATTTGGAACCTGCTTGGACAATCACTACCGGCTCGCCAGACGTAGTGGTAGCAGTGATCGATACCGGCATCACCGCACATGCAGACCTAGCAGGGCAGACAGTGCCTGGTTACGATTTTATTACCGATGCTCAGATTGGTAACGACGGAAGTGGACGCGACGCGAATCCAAGCGACCCTGGGGACTGGATTAGCTCAACCGAGAACGCCTCGGGCTTTTTTGCAGGCTGTGGGACTGGGAACAGTTCATGGCACGGCACGCACGTGTCGGGGACGATTGCAGCCGCAACGAACAACGGTTTGGGTGTGGCAGGAATTGCACCAGGTTCCAAGGTGCTGCCGGTTCGAGTGCTCGGGAAATGCGGTGGCTACACCAGCGACATTGTCGATGGCATGCGTTGGGCCGCAGGCTTAGCAGTGGCCGGTGTTCCGGCAAATCCCAACCCGGCAGCAGTCCTGAATCTAAGTCTGGGTGGCAGCGGTGCCTGCAGCGTCACGCAACAATCAGCGATTGACGACATCACCGCTATTGGTGCCACGGTTGTAGTAGCCGCCGGTAACTCGAACGCTGATACGTCGACCTCGCAGCCGGCCAACTGTTCCAAGGTGATAACGGTTGCCGCTACGGGCTCAACAGGCAGCCGTGCTTATTACAGCAACTACGGGTCACTCGTTGAGCTTGCCGGTCCGGGTGGAGACTCAAAGCTCATACCAGGCACGATTCTTTCGACGATGAATGCTGGTACGACCACTCCCTCTACCGATACCTACGTGGGGTACCAAGGCACCAGCATGGCGACTCCTCACGTGGCTGGTGTTTCTGCGCTGGTGAAGTCAGCACGACCAGCAACAACACCTGCTGAGATGGTCTCACTTCTTCAGAGCTCCTCTGCGGCGTTCCCGACTGGAAGTACCTGTACCACTGCGCTGTGCGGAACCGGAATGTTGGATGCCGCTGCTGCAGTGACAGCCGCCTCGGCCGGTGGCCCGCGCTCACTCGGTTCTTTCTCGAAGACGTTGCCGCTGGCGGGAACAACCGGTATCGGAACCTCGACAACATTGCAATGGTCACCGAGTGCAGGCGCGACGAGCTACGAGTACTGCTTAGTCGTTGGACTGAGTACCCCATGTACGACCTGGACTTCCGTGGGCACAGCCACCTCTGCAGTGGTGAGTGGACTTGTTGGAACCAGCTTGTATGCATGGCAGGTTCGTGCGGTGTCGGGTACGAGTTCAGCCGAAGCGAACGTCTCGCTTCGCTCCTCGTTCACCACGAGTACTCCCGTTGCCTTGCCCGCAGCATTCGCAAAGACCAGCCCGGCGACCGCTGCTGCTTCTCAAGCAGTCTCATTGGCGTTGTCTTGGGCGGCGAGTACGTCGGCCGCCTCGTACGAGTACTGCTTGGATCGCACGATCAACTCGGCTTGTGACGGGACTTGGGTGAGCGCCGGCACTGCCCGAACGGCAACCGTCTCTGCGTTGTTGAACTCCACGAAGTATGAGTGGCAAGTGCGTGCGCGAAACGCAGGTGGAACCACGGATGCTTCGGCCGGTGTGTGGTGGACATTCACAACAGTGGCACTTCCGATTCCTGGAGCCTTTGCCAAGACCAGCCCGGCGACAGCAGCTACCAATCAGGCCGTTTCCCTGGCATTGTCCTGGGCCGCAAGCACCTCGGCTGCTTCGTATGAGTACTGCTTGGATCGCACCATCAACTCGGTGTGCGACGGGACTTGGGTGAGCACTGCCACTGCGCGAACGGCGACGGTTTCTGCGTTGCTGAACTCCACAAAATATGAGTGGCAAGTTCGTGCCCGAGCAGCAGGCGGCACAACCGATGCATCTGCTGGTGTGTGGTGGACCTTTACCACCGTGGCGCTTCCCTTGCCTGGTGCCTTTAACAAGACCAGCCCGACCAACAACCAGACCGGACGGGCCACCACCCTGACGCTGTCTTGGGGCGCAAGCACCGGGGTCGTTCGCTACGAGGTCTGCTTGGACACGATCAACAACTCCGTGTGTGATGGAACCTGGACCTCGGTTGGGACGAGTCGTTCTGCAACAGCGGCCTCTCTGACGAGGGCAACCAGTTACTACTGGCAGGTCCGAGCAGTCAATGCCGGTGGAGTGACCAATGCAAACAGCAGCGTCTGGTGGAAGTTCGTCACTGCCTAGTTCGTCACTGCCTAGTTCGGCACTGCCTAGTCCCTAGTTTGATCTGGTGGTTCCGGATCATCCCAGTCTTGGAACTGCACGCCTGTTTCGAGGAGATACGCATCGACTGCCGTTCCAAGGGTGGGAAAGAAATGGTCGGGCGGAAACCTTTCGCCAAGTCCAAACCGAATGAGTTGGTCCTTCACGGGACCTTTCATCTCTGCAAAGCGAAGCGAAACCCCGTGTTTCTCTAGGTGATCATCCAACTCGATCAGTTCGTCAAGGGCCGTGGTGTCTACGCCCGTGATTGGTTCGGAGGCGATAACCACCCACCGAACTTTGCCCTGAGTTGCATCAACTAGCGACCGCACATACGAATCAAAAATTGCGCCGTTCGCGAAGAACAGCGGAGCATCAAAACGAGCGATCACCAGCCCGGGGATCCGCTCCCCCTCCGGGTGACGCTCAATCGAGTGGTACCCCTTGACCCCGGTCACTCGAACGAGCTCGGTTCGGTGCGGCCGCCATGCCTGGCTCACAAAAGCCAAGAGCGACAGCCCAATCGCAATGAGGATTCCCTGGAGTACCCCGAGCAGCGCCACGCTCAGGAACGTCACCGCAGAGAGGGCAGTTTCTCGTCGGCTCATTCGGAAAAGACTTCGAACGGCGCGCAGGTCGATCAGAGCAGTAGCAGCCACGATCACCACCACAGCGAGCGTTGCAGAGGGCAGGTAAGCGGTCAGGCCGGGCGCTGCGAACATGAAGAGCAGCACAAGTGCTGCACCAACAACTCCCACGAGTTGAGTCTTCGCCCCGGAGTCTTCTGCAACGGGTGTGCGCGATGCACTTGCAGAGATCGAGAATCCGCCAAAGAGTCCACTAGCAACGTTAGAGATGCCAATAGCTGCCATCTCTGAGTTGCCGTCCACACTGTCGCCACGGCGTGCAGCGAAGGTTCGAGACAATACGCCGGTGTCGGCAAAGGCAATCAAAGCAATGCCAGCCGCCGGGATGATCAGGCTGGTCACATCGCCGAATTGAAGCCCGCCGAGCGCCGGTGCAGGAAGGCCAGTGGGGAGGGCTCCTACTACTGCGAGCTTCTGATTCAGGCCTAGCCAAGCTGTCAGGATGACCGAGCCGACTACGGCGATCAGTACGCCGGGAACCTTGGGTGCAAAAAGTTTGGGAACAACAATGACGATGAGCGATGCAATGCCCATGAGCAGAGCTACCCGGTTTGTCTCGCCATTGAGAACTCCGAGAACTATCTCTCTGATCTCACCGGGGAGCGATTCTGCCTGAATAGAAAAGCCCAAGACCTTGGGTATTTGCCCAACGATCACTACCAGCGCGATGCCATGCAGATAGCCCAGGCGGATCGGCTTAGAAAGAAGGTCGGTCAGAAAGCCAAGTTTGAAGAGCCCACCGGCAATGAGCATGGCTCCCATCAGAATGGCCAGTAGACCCGCTAGTGCGATTGCGCGTTCGGGGTCACCTGCGGCGAGCGGCAAGATCGACGCGCCGATGATGGGCGCAAGTGCCGAGTCCGGGCCCAACACCAGCAGGCGTGAGGGCCCCACCACTGCATAGACCAATAGCGGCACGATGGTTGCGTAGAG
>WLLG01000179.1 GCA_009700815.1 Actinomycetota bacterium | reverse complement strand
GGAGCTGGCCATTTGCACCTGGGATGCAACCGATGCCAGTGGCAGCGCACAGATGGTTGCTGATGCGGGAAAGTTTCTGGGGCGAATTGACCTAGTGGTCTGTGCAGTCGGAATGCTCGGGCATCACGCTGGTCGCGGCATGGCCCCTGAAGCTATTTCGCTCATGGTGCAAACAAACTTTGCAGGGCCTGCAAGTGCCCTGTCTGCTGCAGCGGAGTTTCTGATTGAGCAGAACAAGGCTGATCGCTCCCAGGTATCAACGCTGCTGGTGCTGTCCTCAGTAGCCGCAGCGCGACCAAGAAAATCTAACTTTGTCTATGGCTCCACCAAGGCAGGCCTTGACTCGTTTGCCCGTGGTTTGGGTGATGCTTTAGTTGGAACTGGGGTGCGCGTCATGGTGCTGCGCCCAGGCTTTGTGAGGTCTCGCATGACCACAGGACTTGAGCCAGCGCCGTTCGCCTCTGACCCAAGGCAGGTGGCCGTTTATGCGGAACGTGAGCTTGCCAAGAAGCGGTCCAAAGAGGTGATCTGGATTCCTGGAAAACTAGGCCCGCTCTTTGCCGTGTTCACGAATCTTCCCTCGGCGCTATGGCGAAAGATTGCTGCTGAGCGCTGATCGCTAGGGGCCTAAGCCTTAGGGGTAGCTCTGCTTCCATCCACCAGGTAGATCAGAACCTTCATCAGCATCATCAAGCCACTCGATGATTTCTGGCAAGGCGAGTTCTTGGTCATTATCGCTAGCAACGGGTTGCTCTGCTTGCTGAGCCGCAATGCGTTTTCGAATAGCTCTGCGTGACAGCTTTGGCTGTTTACTGTGTTGGCGCTGCACCCCACCGAGCTCGAGGGCACAAGCAATGCACACGGCTCCTCGAGATGCCCCGTATGGAAACACCACGCACTCGGCGCAGTTCTGGCTGCCGCAAACTCGGCAGATGTTGTCACCGGATGACATCGGGTGTTTTACACATGAGTACGACATCGGTAACTGTTATCGACCAAAATCCGCACAAGCTTGAGGAACTCTGCTGTTCGGGTGGCCTGAGTACTCTTCCTGGGCGAGAATATGGCGGTGACTGACGTTCCCAACATCCTTGCTGCCCGTTATGCCAGCCCTGACATGGCCGAGTTGTTCTCCGCCGAACACAAGGTGATCTTGGAGCGACAACTCTGGGTAGCTGTCATGAAGGCTCAGCGAGATCTTGGGATTGAGATTCCCGATGAGGCGATTGCAGCCTATGAATCGGTGATCACTCAAGTTGATCTGGAGTCCATGAATGAGCGCGAGCGAGTGACGCGCCACGATGTGAAAGCACGCCTGGAGGAGTTCTCGGACCTAGCCGGTTACGAACACGCGCATAAGGGAATGACCTCGCGAGATCTGACCGAAAATGTTGAGCAGCTTCAGGTTCGCCTGGGGTTGCAGATGTTGCTCAAGAGCAGTGTCGCGGCGCTGATGCGTCTGGCAGCGCTTGCAAGCGAGTTTGACCAAACAGTCATCGTGGGTCGAAGCCATAACGTTGCAGCGCAGGCCACCACGTTAGGAAAGCGGTTTGCCAACGCAGGTGAAGAACTGCTGATCGCAGTACGGCGACTTGAAGACCTGCTGGCAAATTATCCGCTGCGGGGATTAAAAGGTCCGGTTGGCACGCAGCAAGATCAGTTAGATCTGCTCGACGGTGACAGCGAACGCATGCAAGATCTTGAAGCTGCGTTTGCGACACATCTTGGATTTGATCGAACCCTTTCGAACGTGGGTCAGATCTATCCACGGTCGCTCGATCTCGAGGTTGTGTCTGCTCTGGTGCAACTCGTGTCTGGGCCGTCTTCGTTGGCAATGACCCTCAGGTTGATGGCCGGAAACGAACTGGTCACCGAGGGATTCCGTGCCGGCCAAGTCGGTTCCTCGGCTATGCCACACAAGATGAACGCTCGCAGCTGTGAACGCATCAACGGGTTTCGCATTATTTTGAATGGTCATTTGACGATGGCTGCCGGTTTGGCGGGGGAGCAGTGGAACGAAGGCGATGTCTCCTGTTCGGTAGTGCGGCGAGTATTGATTCCCGATGCATTCTTTGCCACTGACGGCGCCTTTCAGACCCTGCTCGATGTACTGGGAGGATTTGGTGCCTACCCTGCAGTCATCGAGCGAGAGTTGCAGCGTTATCTGCCGTTCTTAGCAACCACCAAAGTTCTCATGGCATCAGTGCGAGCCGGGGTTGGCCGAGAAGTTGCTCATGAGGCAATCAAAGAACACGCCGTGGCAGTAGCACTCGAAATGCGTGAGCAGGGAAGCGAGGGCAACGACCTGATCAACCGTCTTGCTGCAGACCCCCGCTTAGGCCTTGACCTAGATGCGCTGAACGCGGCGCTGGGTTCGCCAATTGAGTTTGTTGGCAATGCAGTCCCGCAGACGGCTGCGTTTGTGCTCGCTGTGGAACAACTCGCGGCCAAGTACCCCGAGGCGGCGCAGTATCAAGGGGAGGAGATTCTGTGAGCGGCCTGTCTGTGATTCCTGAGTTGGGTTTGCCGCATATCCATAGCGGCAAAGTGCGCGATCTCTTTGATGCCGGTCAGGGCCGGTTGTTGATGGTGGCCTCGGACCGACTCTCGGCATTTGATGTCGTGATGAACGAAGCAGTTCCTAATAAGGGGCGTGTTCTGACCGCCATGTCTGCGTTCTGGTTTGGCGAACTCAGCGAGATTATCGGAAATCATTTGATTTCGACCTCGCTAGATTCTCTTCCTCCTTCGGCTCAACTTCCCGAACTCGCGGGGCGAATCATGTTGTGTAGGCGAGCAGAGATGTTGCCCATCGAGTGCATCGTGCGAGGCTTTGTTGCGGGTTCTGCGTGGAAGGAATACAGCCAGAACGGAACTGTTCATTCCATGGCAGTACCTGCCGGTCTGGCAGAGGCCGCTCGGCTTGATGAACCAATGTTTACCCCCTCCACCAAAGCTGCAGTTGGTGACCATGACGAGAACATCAGCTTTGACGCTGCAGTCGAACTGATCGGCGGCGATTTGGCGGAACAGGCAAGGAGTCTGAGTTTGCAGATGTACTCGTTGGCTGCTGCCAAGGCTGAGGCTGCTGGATTTTTTCTTGCCGATACGAAGTTCGAGTTGGGATTGATTGCAGATTCGAACGGCAAGAAGAACCTGGTTGTTGCCGACGAGGTGCTCACCCCCGACTCCTCTCGGTTCTGGCTCATGGAGGACTGGCATCCCGGCTCCACGCCTCAAGGTTTCGATAAACAGCCTGTTCGTGACTTTCTTGAGACGCTCACATGGAACAAGACACCGCCACCGCCGGCCCTACCCCCAGCGGTTGTTCAGGCGACAGCGGACCGTTACCAGCAGGCCTATGAGCAGATTTGCGGGCTGCGCTTTGAGGATTGGCCCGGCGTGACCGGAGCGATTCCTACGGTGTGAGAGAATCAGAAGATGATGTTCGACGTGGTAGTGGAAGTCCGTCTGCGAGCAGGAATTGCTGACCCTCAGGGGGCAACGATTGAACGTGCCTTGCCGGCGCTTGGATTTGACGGAGTAACCGGGGTCTCAGTTGGTAAGAGCATTCGCTTTAGTCTGCAGGCCGCAGACGAATCTGCAGCACACGCTGTAGTAACTGACCTCTGTCACCGCTTTCTGACCAACCCAGTTATCGAGGACTCAGAGATTTCTCTGCACCCTGCAGAAGTAGCTGCGCACTAACAATGGCTACCAATGTCGCAGTTATTAGATTTCCCGGTACCAATTGCGAGTTCGACGTAGTCGAAGTTGTGCAGCAATTGGGAGCTCAAGCCCAGATTGTGTTTCATGATGAGCCAAGCTTGGGTAGCGCGGACGCAGTGGTCATTGCCGGAGGCTTTGCCCATGGCGATTACTTGCGCCCCGGCGCAATAGCAAGATTCTCGCCAGTCATGGAGGCTGTCGCCTCGTTTGCGCAGTCAGGCGGGCCAGTGGTTGGAATCTGTAATGGGTTTCAGGTCTTGACCGAGGCCAATCTTTTGCCCGGTGCGCTTCAGAAGAATGCGGGTCTGAAGTTTCGCTGTGGATTTACGGAACTTCGAGTAGAGAACTCAAATTCGGTACTGACTTCCGAGGCTCAAGTGGGTGAGATCTTGTCAATTCCCATCAACCACTTCGAAGGGAACTACACCTGTTCTTCTGAAACTCTGGCTGAACTCCAGGGAGAGGATCGGGTCCTGTTTCGATATGTCACGAACCCCAATGGCTCGGTGGATGACATCGCCGGAATCTGCAATGAGGGCCGCAACGTGGTGGGCTTGATGCCTCACCCCGAGCGAGCATGTCATGACCTGCTGGGGTCTCGGGACGGCATTGTCCTGATGAGTTCACTCTTACATGCAGCCGGCTTAAATGCTGGCCTGCCTAATTAGGCCGAAGCAACTCGAGTGATTCCAGCAGCCTTGAGCACTGCTGCTGGGACACCAAATTCTCGCCATGCGGCGTAGGAGATACCTTTTCGCTGGCCGTAGCTCTTTGCTACTGCAATAAACTCCGGCTGAAGTTCAGCCACGAGATCAGTGGAATTCTCTTCAATCCTTTTGAGTTCCTGTGCCAATTCTATGCGCTCTTGAAGGAGACCTAGGCGCTTGAGCGGGTCCAACTTCGTGTCTAAGACGTGGTTAATCTTCTCGAGTCTGTTGTTGACCGAATCCGCAGTTTTAGGTCGACCGGGTGTTGGCTTTGTACGCCGAATAGCCTCGAGGTACCCCTTAATTATCCTGCCTTCGGTTCTTCCTTCAGCCATTGCGGCCTTGTGTTCTGGTGAAAGTGATTTAGGACCTCGTTTTGCCATAGATATATTCCACATCATCTGTTTGATTATTTCAAGTCACCCTATTTGATCCCCTTCGGGAGTCGCGGAACCGATCGGCGCTGCGATAGCGTCCGCATATGGCCGAGCAAGGAATTGAGGGATCACTCCACCGCGAGTTGGGGTTGACCGACGAAGAATACGAGCGCATCTGTTCCATCTTGGATCGCGAGCCCAATCACTTGGAGTTAGCGATGTTCTCAGTGATGTGGTCCGAGCACTGCTCCTACAAGAGTTCGCGCATACACCTGAAGAGGTTTCCCACCGAGGCGCCGTGGGTACTTGTGGGCCCGGGTGAAGGTGCCGGCGTGGTTGATGTAGGCGATGGGATCGGCGCTGCGATTCGTATCGAGAGCCATAATCACCCATCGGCGATTGAGCCCTATCAAGGTGCAGCGACAGGGGCCGGAGGAATCCTGCGAGATATTTTCTCGATGGGTGCCCGCCCGATTGCACTCATGGACCCGCTTCGATTTGGCCCACTCGATGATCCCCGCTCGCGCTGGATTGCCGAGGGCGTGGTCTCGGG
>WLLG01000178.1 GCA_009700815.1 Actinomycetota bacterium | reverse complement strand
GGAGTTCTCATGAATCCGCAAAACAACTGGCGGCGCATCGGTGGCGTAGTAATGGTCGCAACCCTTGCGCTCTTTGCTGGTGCCTGCAGCAAAGACGACGACAGCAAGTCAACAACTACGACTACCGCCAAGGGCGACAAGACCACCGAAACAACCGCTAAGGCACTGAGCGATGAGGCCTACAGCGCCAAGGTCGACGAGATCTCAACGGCCATCACAGGCGCTGGAACTGACCTCTGCAAGCTCAGCACTGTCACCACCGAGGGACCGCCCGAGCCGACTAACTCCAAGCAGACCGAGGAAGCTGTTGGACTGTATGTCGAGCTCCTCAACGCCGTAGCTGGCGCATTCCCGGCTGAGTCCGCTGCATCAAGTGAGTCACTGCGTATAGCCGCCAACACCTTGCAGTCCGAGGCAGAGGCTGCTGGGTATCCCACCGACTTCTTGTCCGGAGATGCTGGCCAGAAGGCGCTCTCAGGCGACGGCTACACCGCTGCAATGACGGAATACCAGTCGATCTATCAGGCTCAGTGTGCACCAGCAGCGCCTACTGACCCGGCTGCTGACCCAAGCGCCAGCACCGTTCCTGCAGGCTGATACTTCTCACTTATTCGGTTGACACGGCCTCACCTAGCGGTGGGGCCGTGTCGCGTATCCCTCAGGACTGCAGCCCTTACTTCGAGAACGCTTACTTCGAGAATTTGGCCTCGGTCTTATCCACAAAGGCATCTCTGGCCTCGTCCGCCACGCCAGACAAGTTGAGTTCATAGGTAAAGCCCTGCTCAAAGCGGTAGCTCCGCTTGACGTCCACAACGTCAATTCCGTTGAGGCATTCCTTAGCCCGACGGATAACAAAACGGCTCTTCGTGCAAATCTTGGCCGCAATTTCAAAAGCTGCGTCCCGCAAATCCTCGAGCGGGACAACTTTGCTAATCGATCCCCAGGATTCAAGGAGCGAGGCATCCACCGGTTCGGCCGTGTAGACCATCTCTCGCATTTTGTGCTGAGGGACAAGTCGCGCCAGATGCGTTGCTGCACCGAGGGCACCTTGATTCACTTCGGGTAACCCAAACCGGGTTCCCTCGGCGGCCACAATGATGTCCGAGTTGCCCACTAGGCCAATTCCGCCACCCAAACAAAAGCCGTGGACGGCCGAGATTACGGGGACTTCACACTCGTAGACGGCCGCGAAAGCTGCGTAGCAGCCTCGGTTTGCTCCGAGCAGTGCGTCAAAGCCCTCGGTGTTTTGCATCTCTTTGATATCAACACCTGCATTCCAGCCACGGCCCTCGGCACGCAGAACAAGCGCACCGACCTCTTGGTTTCGACCGGTTGAAGTCAGAACTTCAGCCAACTCGTACCAACCCGCCACTGTTAATGCATTGACGGGTGGATTATCCATCACAACCTCGGCAATGCCTTCTGCGATATTCACCGAAATTCCCATGCTGTACTCCCTGTTGATTCGATTCCTGCCAAGACCTTCTACAGACGCTTCAGGTTCTGTCAGGATGAGAACGGTACCGCCGGGCATCCCTCGGCGCCATGAGCGTATAGTCGCAAGCCGAATCAGGCAGTCACACAAGCACCCACATCAGCACTCACACAAGCACCCAATGACGGACTCAGAGAGGGACGCACCATGACAGACAGCAGTCAGGAATCCTCCGGACTCGACTACTCGGGCCGGGTGGTACTAGTCACCGGCGGCACCAAAGGTATCGGCCGGGTGATCGTGCAGCGCTTTTTGGACTGGGGTGCCGAGGTCATGACCTGCGGGCGAACGGAGCCGGCAGACCTACCAACGGCAGGTGGGCGAACTGCTTCATTTATGGCCGCTGACGTCAGAGACCCTGATGCTGCTGCCGCACTAGTGGATGCAACCGTGGATCGGTTCGGTCGAATCGACACTGTGATCAACAATGCCGGTGGTGCCCCGCCTGCTGACGCCGCGACGGCCTCACCTCGATTTAGCGAGTCCATCATCCGCCTGAATCTGCTCGCTCCACTACATGTGGCTCAGCGCGCAAACTTTCATATGCAGGCTGCGCCAGAGGATGGCCGCACGAACGTGATCGTGAATATTGCTTCGGTCTCGGCCGTTCGGCCCTCACCAGGGACTGCAGCGTATGGCGCAGCCAAGGCAGGTTTGCTCAGCCTGACGCAATCGCTTGCAGTTGAATGGGCGCCAAAGGTTCGAGTAACCGGAATCATTGCCGGGCTCATCCTGACCGAGCAGGCTGAACTTCACTACGGGGATGAAGATGCAGTTGCACGCGCTGCAGCCACGGTTCCCGCTGGCAGGCTCGGCACGCCAGAAGACTTGGCCCAGGCCTGTAGGTGGCTGGCTTCCCCGCTCGCCTCGTATGTCAGCGGCACCTCGATCTGGCTACACGGCGGTGGAGAACGACCCGCTTTTTTGGATGCCGTTGAGGGCAACTAGCCGTCACTACTAGCGATGGTCCCCCGCTGTTGCGCTCAGGGTTCCTACGCTGATCTCATCAGACTGAGTACTGGGTGCCACACGAACTCAAATGCGAGCACATCTCCGAGCACATATCCGAGCCCGCGGGCGAGGATCATTGTGACGCGAGCGCTCACTATTTGCGCGCTGTTCTTGCTCGGGTTCCTCGCTACTTCTTGCGGGGATCTGCTTGCTACCAATCAGGCAGACGCCGTGGTCAAGATCGAGGCTGACGACCAGCCCGCTGTGCTGCAAACCCGTCAAGAGATACTGGCGAGCGCTGGGACTTGGGGTGGGACAAGAGTTGGCGAGGAAACCACTCAGCCCAACGAGACTGCGCTTGAGTTCAGCCTGCCAGGCGAGAATCTGGAAATCGCACTCGGTGCGCTCGGTCGACTTGATGCTCGGGTGGTGGCCACCGAGATCGATGTTGATGCGCAACAAATCGATCGAGCTCAGACCCCCGCAGAAAGCACCGGCACAGCTTCAGCCCCGGACCCAGCAGATTCAAAGGTTCGTCTCCGAGTAGAAGTAACTCAGGCCGCATCGGTGGGCGCAGGTGGCTTGCTGCGCTTCATCATGGCGATCTTTAGTCTTATTGGAATGGTTGCGACTGCAATCTGGGCAAAGAACCGCTTTACGGGTCGCTCAAAGCCAACGGCTCGACCTCCTCGGCGGCGAATCGAAAAGATCGCCAGTTTTGAGGATCCTCCGACTCAAGAGACTCCCCGGGTGCCGCCACAGTGGTGAACACAGCCACAGTGCTGAACCCAGGCACAGTGGCGAACCCAGCCCCTCGAAATGTGCTGCATTCAGGCCTCGTAGTACTCTGACGCTTTGAGTTCCTACGACCTCCCGAACTGAGGCAAAGATGTCCAAGGCCAAGCTCCCCGCTGTTGAGGGGTGGTTCACGATGTCGCCGAGTGACGACACTCCACGACCTGTTGGGGCAGACCCTGTAGCTCTGATCGGCACTCGCTGTACAGAGAGCGGAACGTACTTCTTCCCGCCCGAGCGAGTCATGTCTCGTGCCCCAGGGTTCTCTGGTTCGGAACTTGTCGAGGTTGAACTCTCTACTCGAGGTCGGCTGTGGTCCTATACCGACGCCCAGTACCAGCCACCAGAACCCTTCGAGGCGCCGACTGACCCCTACGAGCCATTCTGTTTGGCTGCTGTTGAACTAGAGACCGAGCAACTCGTTGTTCTAGGTCAAGTAGTTGCGGGCGTGGGCATCGAGGACTTGGTCGTTGGCATGGAAATGGAACTAGTGCTCGGCACCTTGTATGAGGATGAAGACACTGAATACACGATGTGGAAATGGCGACCAGTGGCCGAAACCACTGCAGGAGGCGAAGCATGAGCGTTGACCAAGTAGCCGTTCTCGGGGTCGGCATGCACCCATGGGGTAAATGGGGGCGCAACTTCGTTGAGTACGGAGTGGCAGCAGCTCAAGATGCGCTCGCAGATGCTGGCATTGACTGGCGAGACGTTGGGTTTGTGGCTGGCGCAGACACCATGCGTAATGGCTACCCCGGCTATGTCGCTGGAGCCACCTTTGCTCAAGCTCTTGGCTGGACAGGTATTCCTGTGACGAGTGCCTACGGGGCCTGCGCATCTGGGGCGATGGCATTGGACGCTGCTCGTCAGCGCATCCTTTCTGGCATGTGCGAGGTCGCCCTGGTTGTCGGAGCGGATACCACCCCGAAGGGGTTCTTGAAACCCAATAAGGGCGAACGTGGTGATGATCCGGACTGGCTGCGCTTTCGCCTGCTTGGCATGACCAACCCTGCGTACTTCGCCATGTGGGCGCGACGTCGAATCGATTTGTTCGGTGCGAGCAGTGATGACTTTGCTCAAGTGAAGATCAAGAATGCCCGCCACGGGCTCAACAATCCTTACGCTCGTTATCGCAAAGAGGTAACTGCAGAAGCCATTGCAGCCTCGCCGACCGTGTCGAGTCCGCTGCGGTTGCTCGACATTTGCGCAACCTCCGATGGTGGCGCTGCAGTCGTGCTCACCTCGATGGAATACGCCCGCAAGCATCTGAGCAGTTCAGCCGGATCGGCCGATCCGCTGGTCAAGGTTGCAGCTATTTCCACGGTGACCCCGACGTTCCCCAACACGATCTTGGAGATGCCGAACTTTGCAACGGATTCGGCTGCAGGCATTTCACGACCCGAGCGCGGGTTCAAGCAGGCAATTGGCGACTCTGCCTATGCGCAAGCCGGACTCGGCCCCGATGACGTTGACGTGGCAGAGGTCTATGACCTGTCTACTGCCCTTGAACTGGATTGGTATGAGGATCTCGGATTCTGCGGGGTGGGCGAGGCCGAGAAAATTTTGCGTGACGGCGTGACCACCTTGGGTGGACGCCTGCCAGTCAACCTTTCAGGCGGTCTTGCCTGCTTTGGCGAGGCTGTCCCAGCCCAAGCCCTTGCACAGGTCTGTGAACTTACTTGGCAGCTGCGCGGTACTGCCAAGGGTGCTCAGGCAGAGAACGCGAAGGTTGGAATCACTGCCAATCAGGGGCTTTTCGGGCACGGTTCCTCGGTGATTCTGACCCGCTAGCTTCCGGTCAAAAACTTTTCTTTGAAAATGTTCAGGTTGGCTTGCAGAGCCGCCGAGAACCTCTGTGGGAACACCTTGCCAGCAGATCTGGTCAGTACTGGCTCGGGCACGAACTTTCGTAGCCCGAGCTTGTTGCTGCTCTAAATCGTTAGGCGACGGCTGTAGCTTCTACGATCTGGATCATGACGGCTCCCGAGCATGTGTTGCCGAGACAGGTGTTGGTTGAGGTTACCGACACGATCTCGATTGGATACACAACGGGGATCCAACGCGTTGTTCGCGAGATTATTCAAGGACTTCGCGGACCTATAGGCCAGGGCCTGCAGATAGTTCCAGTGCTGAAACCCTCTG
>WLLG01000177.1 GCA_009700815.1 Actinomycetota bacterium | reverse complement strand
GAGCCAAAATCTGCACAGGCGGCCCGACAGCGTTCGCGTTGGCATCAAGTGGGATTGCATGCAAGGGAGCCTCGGTGTCGCTAAAGGCTACAAGCAGGTAACGGTTGCCTTGAATGTCACTCGTCACCTCCGGGTCAAGCGCACCACCAATCTGCCCAATTCCGCAACTAAACGGCTGCGGCTCCGGCACAAACGGACCCTCAGGCCTCTCGGCGAAGGCGCGACCAACACATTGAGCGTTCTGCGGTTGGGGTGGATTTATACGATCAGCTCCGTAAAACATGACCCAGTGAGTACCAAACTGGGCCACGGTTGGCGCCCAGAGTTGCTCAGACCTCGCAGCCCATGCCGGCGAAGTGGGCATGGCCTCAACAGTCAAGCTGTCCTTCTCACTGCGGGTGTACTGCCGATCGATGTCATTCGTCTTCGTGACAGGTGCCCGCAAGTCATTATTGGAGCCATAGATAAAAAACTGTGTGTCCACCCGAACAACCGAGGGGTCGGAAGTTTCAGGTAACGAAGGCTGCGATATGGTCCGAAGCTTGAACAAGGCTCCAAGCTCCGGAGCGCACCCTGTTGCCACGACGAACAAACACGAGATCATTAGAATTGCTGGAGCAACACGCAACATGTGTCGCCGTCCGCGTAATTTAGAGCTAGACATAAACAAGGAACCTCCTCCTCAAACCTTTGAAAGGTTATCAGACTCTTAAGACCCGATACAAGTTCCTCGCAGTGCCCCAACTTCCAAAGTCCGCAAGCTAGAGGTACTGACCCGTGGCCACCCGATCGATAGACCGCCCGCCCGCTGGGTCTGCATCAATGTGATGAACGAGTGTTCGGACATAGACAATCCGCTCACCCTTCTTGCCAGAAATTTTGGCCCAATCGTCTGGATTCGTTGTGTTTGGAAGGTCCTCGTGCTCTTTGTATTCCTGATGAATTGACGCAATCAGGTCCGCAACCCGGATACCTATGCTCCCTCCAGCAAGCTGCCGCTTAATGGCTAGCTTCTTTCCCCGCCGCACAACGTTCTCAATCATGGCACCCGAAGAAAAGTCCTTGAAATACATGATTTCTTTATCGCCATTTTGATAGGTGACCTCAAGGAACTGATTCGCTTCATCAGTGCGGTACATCTCTTCAACCGTTTGCTCGATCATCACCAGAATTGCCTTCTCGGGATCACCGCCACCTAAGCGCTGAACCTCTTCTTGGTCGAGCGGCAACTCCGGGGTCAGATACCGGCCAAAGATCTGCGCTGCAGCGCGTTCATCTGGACGATGGATCTTGATCTTGACGTCCAATCGGCCGGGCCGAAGGATTGCAGGGTCAATGAGGTCTTCACGGTTTGAAGCACCGATCACGATCACGTTCTTCAGGGTCTCAACACCGTCAATTTCTGCGAGCAGTTGAGGAACGATGGTTGCCTCCATATCAGAGGAAATCCCAGTGCCACGAGTACGAAACAGCGACTCCATCTCGTCGAAGAAGACAATCACTGGTGTTCCGTCAGCTGCCTTTTCACGCGCTCGCTGGAACACAAGTCGGATATGTCGCTCGGTCTCCCCGACATACTTGTTCAGCAGTTCAGGGCCCTTGATATTGAGAAAGAAACTTCGAGCCTCCCTGCCAGTTGACTCGGTAACCTTCTTCGCCAAGCTGTTGGCCACCGCCTTAGCAATCAGTGTCTTTCCGCATCCAGGGGGGCCGTACAACAAGATGCCCTTCGGTGCTGGCAGCTGGTACTCCCGAAATAGGTCTTGATGAAGGAACGGCAGTTCTACTGCATCCGTGATCATTTCGATCTGCTCATCAAGTCCACCGATGTCCTCATATGAGATATCAGGGACCTCTTCCAGAATCAGTTCGTCAACCTCTGGCCGAGGTAAACGCTCAAGGAGCATGCCTGAGCGAGAGTCCATGAGAACGTTGTCCCCTGCTCGCATTTTGACGGTCAGCAACTTGTCGCCAAGTTCGGCAACTCGCTCCTCATCTGCTCTGCCCACAACGAGAGCACGACGACCGTCCTCGAACAGTTCCTTGAAGGTAACAATCTCGCCCGAGGATTCTGAGTCCCGAATCATGACCACGTTGTACGCCTCGTTGAGCACGACCTCGGCTCCGGCAAAAAGTTCCTCGGGCTGAATGCCGGGGGAAACCTCAACTCGCATCTTTCGACCAGCTGCTTGCACATCAACAGTGCCGTCATCGTTGACTCCTAGCAACGTTGCATACGCAGCAGGAGGTTGCGTGAGTTTGTCGACCTCATCACGCAGGGATGAGATGTGGTCTCTGGCTTCTCGAAGCGTGTACGAGAGCTTCTCGTTCTGGCTCACGGCTTGAGAAAGTTGCCCTTTGGTTTCGAGCAGTCGCTCCTCGAGAGTCCGAACTCGCTTCGGTGCGTCCTGAAGTCGGCGGAGCAGGACTGAGACCTCTTCGTTCAACTCGCGAACTTGTTCGCGCAGCAGGTCGTTCTCGCTCTCTCCGAAGCCAGAATCATCTGTGGTTTCCTGATCGTCCATGGAACCCTCTCAGTTTCAGCTAGGGGCGAACCTAAAACGCCCTTCCTTTGTATACCCCGCATCTGCACGGTTGGGTGGGCAGAATGCTGAGAAGGCTCAGGCATGTGACGAATTTCCACCGTGATTACCGTGATAATTAATTAGTAGGGCTAAGATGTAGCTCTAAAGGTTCGTCAATCTGGCTCCCTACGGGGCCGACACTAAGGCAGGTTATTCAAATGGGTTTGAAGGTCTGGATCGATCAGGATCTGTGCACAGGAGACGGTCTGTGCGAGGAAATCTCCCCGGCTGTGTTCGCACTGCTTGATGACGGTTTGGCATATGTCAAACAAGGCAGCGACATCCTCAGCGATCCCGGCGGAGCCGCAGCCCTTGCAGACATCCCTGACAAAGAGATCGAGGGTGTTGTCGAATCAGCCGAAGAATGCCCCGGTGAGTGCATCTTTATTGAAGCGGGCTGAACAATCTCCCAGGCTCCAGAGCATTGCTAGGGAGACCGCATTGCTAGGGAGACCGCATTGCTAGGGAGACAGCATTGCTAGGGAGCTGAAGTAGTTGTTGGTGCTTCCGTTGTCGTTGTCGGAGCCTGAGTTGTTGTCGGCGCTGCAGTAGTAGTAGTCGTTGCTGGACGATCAGTTGTTGTTGGACGCGTTGTGGTGCTTGGTGACGATGTTGTCACGGTGGTGCTAACGCTGCTGCTGGTTGAACTCGTTGTTGAATCCGCAGGAGACGACGAGTTTCCGCGAAGAACAAGGAACAACACCAGCATCACGACTACCACTAGTAAAACAATGATTCCTACTGCCCATCCTGGGACACCTCCGCTAGGGGCATTCTGGCTGGACTCTGTCGCAGGCTGTCCCGACTGAGCGGCTGTTGAAGCCGGATCGCTCGCTGCCGGCATTGCTGCCGTGGTTGGGAGTACTTGCGTTGGGTCAACCGATCCCTCGGAGGGCTCAAAGCCGCCGCCTGGAGTGGATCCGCCAACAGGTGTGTTCTCATCAGACATTGCGCAAGCCCTTCATTGGTCGTACCACGCAGTTAAAGCGAGAACCCAAACTTAGCGACTCGGGCAGGAAATTGGAGTGACTCATCCACGACCTGCGATCAATCAGGGGCGCTTCACTACTCAGACACAACCTCCAGTGCTGACTGCTGCACCCGTTCCTTGCTGCAGGAGTTGACTTAACTCTGTTGCTGAAAGCGCATACGCCACCCCCGGTTTGTCGGGAGCAATGGCTACAGCAACACCAACCACAGAACCATCGGCCCGCAAGACTGCGCTACCGGAGTCACCGGGTTCGAGGTTGCTGCCCAGGACCAGAAGATCTCGAGTGACTTTGTTGCGGTCATAGATGTCATAGCCGCTCGCATCCACACGCTCACCGACTTCAAAGGGCGAAGGGGCAAACGGCCCGCCGCCCGGAAAGCCCATGACTAGGCCTCGGTCACCAACTACCGGATTAGCTAGGGGTAGAGCTGGCCGGTTGAGGTCCGTAGCAATGAGGGCAAGATCAACCGATGGGTCAAAGGCAACCACCTGGCCAGCGGTCACGTCCCCCTCGTCAGCGGTCACTACCTGAACTGATGTCGAACCTGACACCACATGAGCGTTGGTAGCAATCAGGTTGTCGCCCACAAAGAACCCGCTTCCCGCCTGAATTCGGTCGCAGGCCGAGGCTTCGATTCGTACCGAGCTTCTTGATGCGGCGGTGAGTTGATCCTGCGTGATTGTGCTTCCCTCGGGAGGAGCAACGATCTCCGGTGCCGATCGAAGACCAGAGAAAACCTGCGGAAACTCACCTCCTGTGAGTTGCCGTTCAAGGTCTGTAATCTGCGAGGGAGGTGAGGGTAGGGAGTTGCTGATCTCTCGAGAGATGGCGGAACCTCGAGCGGCCGAAGACGGCCAGCCCTTGGTCTCGGACATCACAGGCAAGATCAGCCAAGCGAGCAGGATCACCCCGAGGACACCGAGGAGAGCGCCTCCAAGTGCATCAACGCCTCGCGCAGCACTGCTATCAACTCCGCGTCGCAGCCGTGATCCAATAGCCGAACCGATGGCCTGCCCGAGCATGAACGCAAGGAACAGCACAGCCGCACTCAGGGTCAAGATTGCAAGGTCAGAACTCACACCGGACACCCTGCTCAGTTCGGGAAGCAGCAACAGCGCTAGACCTAATCCAGCCGCTGCGCCAAGCCATCCGGAAAACCGTTGCAAGAAACCGAGTTTCCATCCCCCATAGGCGCCAAATGCTGCGCCGACGACTAGGAGGCCATCAAAAAGGTTCATCCCTCTGCGAGTATCGAACTGCAGTTGAGGGGGCGTTGTTCCATCTCAGGATCCACCGAGCCGAGCGTGAGTCAAGAATCCCGTGTGAGCCACCATGCGATGATCCGGTCGAACTGCCTGGCCTTCTACGTACCAGCCCCGCTGGAGAACCTCGAGCGTCTCACATGCAAAAAATGATGCTGCAGCCAGGGCTTCTCGGAGCTGAGCGACCTGGGTAACGCTTGGGGTGTAGGCCAAGAAGATTCCGCCAGTCCGCAGACTCGTTTTAGCGTGCGGCACAACCTGCCAGGGCTCCGGCAAGTCGAGGACTACCCGGTCGAGTTCTTTTTCGTCGATTCCCTCGTAACAATCGCGCAACTCGACGCGGTAGCGACTCAGAACATCCGCACCTAAGAATTGCTCGACGTTCTTTTGAGCACGAGATGCAAAGTCCTCTCGAATCTCGTAGCCCACGATATCTGCACCTGCGCGCAGCATGCCCATAGACAGCGCCCCTGAACCAACCCCAGACTCAAGGACACGCACACCCGGGCCGATGTCAGCAAGCATCAGTATCGGGCCGATGTCT
>WLLG01000176.1 GCA_009700815.1 Actinomycetota bacterium | reverse complement strand
CTGATCAGCCCATCCCGAAGCGCTTCTGCGACTTTGGGGAAATGCATCCGAAGCTTGTTTGCTGTTCTGACACGGCTCTTCGCACCCAGGTTTGATGTAGCTGATTCTCTAGCGAGCCAAGCGCCAGTGCGCATGCCGTGTTCAGAATCGGTAAACCCACGGGAATCCAACTCGGCAAGAACCTGAACAGACGCAGCATCAAGAAACCTACGAGTGCGTTCAATCTGAGTCACAGCCAAACACAACTCATCACCCGAGAACACCGAAGTGTCCCACTGGGCCAGATCAGCGAGCGCAATGCTGGCACTATCTAGTTCAGCAAAGAAGACCGGATCAGGCAGTTGTGGGTCTGTTTGTGGGGACTGCGTATCGAACATATGTTCTACAATAAACAACGGGTGTGACACTGACCAGAACAGCGCTCCCAGCCAAAGATCAAGCCCGTCGCGAGCATCTTGTCGCGCACTTCACCGCTCAATGTGCGAAACTTGCTCCGGTGAGTGACGAGTTGATGAAGACAGTACAAAGCGAGGCCTCTGAGCGCATGGCTAAGGCCGTGACGCACACAAAGTCCGAGTTTGCAGGTGTGCGAACGGGTCGGGCAACGCCGGCCCTAGTCGAAAAGCTGCCAGTTGAGTACTACGGCTCGACGATGCCCTTGCAGCAATTGGCAGGGTTCTCGGTACCCGAGGCTCGAATGCTCTTCATCACACCGTTCGATAAGGGGTCGATGCCTGCCATTGAGAAGGCCCTGCAGAACTCGAATCTCGGGCTGAATCCATCGAACGACGGCATTACTGTGCGTTTGGCTTTTCCGCCGCTAACTGAGGAGCGCCGCAAGGAGTTTGTGAAGCTCGTTAAGGCAAAGGCTGAGGACGGCCGGACAGCAGTTCGAAGTGCACGCAGAGATGCTCGCAAGGACCTTGAAGCACTTGAGAAGGACGGCGATATCTCCTCAGACGACATGCACCGTGCAGAGGCTGAGCTAGATCGAACAACAAAGCAGTTTGAGGCGGAGATCGATGACGCTCTCAATATCAAGACAGTGGAACTCCTCGAGGGGTAACCGAGCAGATTCTGTGACTCGGGTGTACCCGCAGCACAAGGATGCAAGACAGAGTGAGAAGGCCAGGAGGATAGTGATGAGTGACGAGAATGATCCTGAAGAGGGTCGCACAGAGGGCGTAAGAATTATTGGGGCTCAAGAAGCAGCCGAGGCTGCCGGACGCAGCGATGTTGTGCGCCGTCGCCGCAGAGGCCAAAAGAAGTACGGTGACCGGCCCGATGAGCCAGCGGCCAGCGCTGATCTGCCAAAGATCACGATTTCGACCACAGAGGACGACCCAGCGAGTAACCCTGAGCGCTATGGGGCAACTGCCGGATACTCCGACGACTTTGACGGTACCGAGGATGGCCCCATCTGGGCCGACCCACCCGTCGAAAGATATGGCCCAACTGACGAGAACGGTGATCGAATCGAAGTTGGTCACGCCCGAATGATTCCTGCAGAACCTGAACCAGACCGCGCCGACACAGACCGCGCCGACACAGACCGTGCAGACATAGACCGCGCCGACACCGATCGCGCCGGCACCAAGCAGGCTAGCCAGAGTGGATTTCCCGGTGCTGGCGATGAACCCTACGGAGACCCTCGCTACATGACTGACCCAGACGAGTTCGACCAGACTGCGACTGAGCAGCCTTACTCTGATGAGGACTCGTTCGTCCTGCCGCATTGGACCGAGCCCCCAACGGGGCAGGTTCCCAAGGTGGTTATTGGCGAGGATGCACCCGAGCCTGAACCCTTGGCTACTCACTCAAATCAGCCTCGTTGGCGTGATGAGGGTGAGCGCGAAGTGGCAACCGACTTTGATGATCTTGTAGATGATGGTCCACGTCTGGGTGCGCTCAGCGGCGATAGCGGTGCCTCAGTAGCCGACGAGTTTTTCTCGGATACTCGAACAGAAGGCGCCGAGGGCATTGAGTCGTCAGACGCCATGGAGGATTTCTCACCCGAGGGAGACTTCTCTGAGTTGGATTCGCCTCGGTCGGGCGCCGGAAGGCGTCGTCAGGCAGCAGCCGGCTCAGCATCTGGGGATGTCTCAGCGGATCCCAGTGACGCTGACCAGGCTGCTTCAGTTTCCGTTGGCGGGGAACGCAACCTAGGAACCGCAATCGGCGTTGGAGTTGGCCTCGTCATATTGGGATTGGTGTGCTTCAAGCTTGGAGCCCTTCCAACTGCCATTCTTGCAACAGCCATCATTACCTTCGCTGCTTTTGAATACTTCACAGCAGTGCGGAGTAGCGGCCACAACCCGGCCACGTTGCTCGGCCTGGTTGCAGTGGCTGGCTTGGTCTTCGCCACCTTTACTTCTGGCCTGAGCGCATTTCCCATTGTGATGGGTCTGGCAGTTATGGCTGGTCTGTTGTGGTACCTGTGGGTTGCACCAGGAGAGCATTCGGTTGCGAATCTGGGACTGACCTTGCTTGGGGTTCTATGGATCGGCTTTTTGGGTTCGTTTGCGACCCTCTTCTTGGGCCTTGGCAAGCAGATGCAAGATGTCAGCCCAGCGCTTACTTCTAATCCGGGCATCGGCGTGTTGTTAGCAGCAGTCATCGTCGCCGTGAGCCACGATGTAGGTGCGTACTTTGTTGGCAAATACATGGGTAGCACTCCGCTTTCGGCTGCAAGCCCAAATAAGACCCAAGAGGGCATGATCGGCGGGGTGCTGAGCGCTCTGGTGGTCACCGTGGTGATCATTGGGTTCGGCGGAATCTCCCCGATCGGCGACAGCATTCCTCGGACCATCGTCTTCGCAGTGTTGTGTGCGTTGGCGGCTCCGCTCGGTGACTTGTGCGAGTCGTTCGTCAAGCGAGACTTGAAGGTCAAGGACATGGGTTCGGTACTGCCGGGGCACGGAGGAGTGCTCGACCGGTTCGATGCCCTTCTCTTCGTCCTTCCGACCGCCTACTTCGTAACCGTGTTGTTCAATGTGTGGACCTTGTCCGCATCCTGAGAAGATTCAGCAGTGGCGTCCGGTGCCTGACACCGGTCCTCGGTAGCATATAAACATCATGACGACGGTTGCAGTACTCGGCTCAACAGGCTCAATTGGAACACAGACCCTCGAGGTGATCGCTGCACAGCCTGATCGTTTTCGTGTCGTTGCTCTAGCAGCCGGCCGATCCATCAAAGAACTTGCAGCTCAAGCTCATGCAGTGCGGCCCGAAGTGGTTGCAGTCGCTGACGAGTCACTCGTTGGCGAGCTTGCTGAGTTGCTGCCCTCTGGGGTTGCCATTGAGGCTGGTCCTGATGCGTTAGCAGCACTCGCTGTTGAGGCCGAGATCGTGGTGAACGCAGTGGTGGGGTTTGCGGGTCTACCGGTGACAATGGCGACGCTCAGCTCAGGCAGGCGTCTGGCCTTAGCAAACAAGGAGTCACTTATAGCCGCCGGTCCAGTCGTGCAGGCGGTTCGTAACACCCCAGGTGCCGAACTGATCCCTGTAGATAGCGAGCACTGCGCACTGCATATGTGCCTGCGAGCTGGTGAAGGTACGTCAAGGTTGTCTCGGTTGGTGCTGACTGCTTCGGGTGGTCCCTTCCGTGGAATGACTTCTGAGGAGTTGAGCGAGGTCACCGTTGAGGCGGCACTGAAGCACCCGACTTGGAGCATGGGGCCGAAGATCACTATCGACTCTTCGACCTTGGTGAACAAGGGCCTCGAGGTGATCGAGGCCCATGAGCTCTTCCATGTTGGCTACGACGAGATCGACGTGGTGGTGCATCCGCAATCGATTGTTCATTCCATGGCCGAGTTCACTGATGGCGCCACGATTGCTCAGCTCTCCATGCCAGATATGCGCCTGCCAATTGGCTATGCGCTGGCCTACCCCGACCGAATCGACACGGCCTTTGGGTCAATGGACTGGTCGACAATCAGTTCGCTTAGCTTCGAGCCACCAGATCGCAAAACGTTTCGTTGTCTCGATCTTGCCTATGCCGCAGGACGTTCAGCCAAGACGGCACCTGCTTGGTTGTCGGCAGCGAATGAGATTGCAGTTGACGCATTTCTAGCGGGGCGCATTGGATGGGCAGCCATAGCCGATGTGATCGATGCAGCCATGCAAGTTTGGTCTGGTGATCCTGCCGATTCGCTTGAGGCAGTGCTTCAAGCCGACCTGCAAGGTCGCCAAGCTGCGAGTGAGTTGATCGATTCCGGGCGATTCGATCTTGAAACCTTTTCTGCGGGAGGAACAATATGAGCGATTCGACATCACCTGAGCCAGACGGTTCGCCAGCAGAAACTGCGTCGCAGACGGGAGCCACAGTGCTGGTTGAGCCGACCGAGGCCGAGGTGCAACAAGAGCGCCAGGATCTAGCTGGTGTGGTCGGCAGCCCGTGGTCTCGAGGCCTCCGGCTAGTCGGTCTAGTCGCCGTTGTGGTGCTGCTCGGAATGCGACAGGGATTGTCGATGCTGGTGGTGGTTGCAGCCATCGTCATCATGATTTTCTTGCATGAGCTGGGGCACTTCATCATGGCTCGCCGAGCCGGCATGTTGGTCACCGAATTCTTCATCGGGTTTGGACCCCGGATCTTTTCGTTCCGACGCGGCGAGACCGAGTACGGGCTCAAGGTGATCCCTGCAGGGGCGTACGTCAAGATCATCGGGATGAGCAATATGGAAGAGGTGGACCCTGCCCTGGAGTCCCGAACCTACCGACAGAAGTCCTGTTCTCAGCGAGTCGGAGTGGCTGTTGCTGGGTCGACGATGCACTTCTTGATTGCCTTTGTTCTGCTCTTTATCCAGTTCGCGTTCATTGGTGGTCCCGATGGGGGTCGGTGGCAGGTTGGCGAACTCACCCAAGGTGGCGCAGCGCAGCAGGCTGGAGTGCGCACCGGAGATGAAGTCGTTGGATTTAACGGCTCGGAGATCTCGAGCTTCGACGAGTTTCGGACCCAAGTCAGCGCAGCCGATGCAGGAAAAGTTGACTTTGAGGTTGTGCGAGATGGGCAGCGGGTCGTCATCCCAATCGATCTCTCGACACGGGTCAAGATCATCGGAACCGTGGGCGAGGACATCGACGTTCTAGACAACGGAGATCAGATCCTCGTTGGGGGTTCTCCGGCCAACGGTGCAGCCGCTACAGCCGGGCTCATAGAAGGGTCAACCTTGCTTCAGGTCAACGGGGTTGATGTGAACTCACTCGAGCAGGTCAAGTCTGCAATGGCTGACTCGGCAGATGGCGAGTTCACTCTTACGACCCAATCACCCGACGGAGTGAGCAGCACGGCAACTATCGATTTGGGGTCCGAGGTTGCAACTACACAACCAACAGCATTCGTTGGGGTGGGGCAGCAAGCGGTACTCGAGACTCAGTCCGTTCCCGCAGCAGCCTGG
>WLLG01000175.1 GCA_009700815.1 Actinomycetota bacterium | reverse complement strand
GCCGTGTGGGGATTGACCTTCAAGGCGGGAACTGATGACCTGCGGGAGTCGCCATCCCTCGAGGTGATCGGCAGGCTCAGAGCCAAGGGCGCCAAAATTCGCGGTTATGACCCAGAGGTCAAGGGGTCATCCCCAATTCTTGATGGCATCGAGATTGCACTTGATCCCTACAAATGCTGCACGGACGCGGATGCGCTTGTTGTCCTCACCGAATGGCCAGAGTTCTCGACTCTCGACTTGGACCGGGTAGTTCAGGAACTGAACTCGCCACGAGTGGTGGACACACGAAACGTCCTCGATCGTGTGGCCCTTCGCCGGCGAGGCTTTGTATATCGCGGTATTGGCAGGGTTTAAGCGCTGCGGTAACTCGGGCCGAACCCTGTTGCCTCCGCAGTTCGCCTAGTCAAAGGACCAACCCCCTTGCAACCACGCGCGCGAGACTCTTGTGATGTCCGAGACGCCACGTGTGGCCATCACGCTCACACAATGCTGGCATCAGGTGCCGGGAGGTACCGCTACTTCCGTTCAGCGACTTGTCGATGCCCTGAGTCGGACTCATCAGGTCCAGATGGTGGGAGTCGGTGCTAGAGGGGATCTGCGTAGGCCAGGAACTTGGCTGAAGTCAACTCCTCCAACGGATTGGAAACCGCCGATTGAACTGCTTCGGATGCCTCTACCAGTGCCGCTTCTCTACGACGCATGGACTGCAACCGACTGGCCGAAAATTGCGCCTCGAACCGGTGACATTGACCTGATTCACCTGACCATTCCGATGCGCCCCCCGGTTGAGAAAACCCCCTTGGTTGCAACCGTGCATGATCTCTTTGCGTTGACTCGCCCAGAACTCATGACAAGCCGTGGAGCCAAACTTATGCGCACCGGTTTGGAGAACATTTTCGATCGGGCCAAGCGTGTCATGGTGCCCTCTCAGTGTGTTGCGGATGATTGCGTAGCAGCAGGCGTTGACCCGGGACGCCTGCGAGTTGTTCCCTGGGGAGTGACCCCGGTTGAACTCAAACCTGAGAGCGTCGAAGAGGTTCGGGAGCGCTATGGGCTTCCGGATAGGTATGTGCTCTTTGTGGGAACTCTTGAGCCTCGCAAGAATCTGACAACTCTGATTCGGGCAATGCAGAAACTGGCAGAGCCAGATCTAGCCTTGGTGCTAGTGGGCCCAAGCGGATGGGGTGAGGCACTCGGGCCTATGAGCGGAGGCGGCACTGATTCGCTTGGCTTGAATGTCATGCAACTCGGGTTTTTACCCGAAGAAGACCTAGCTGCACTAGAACGCGGTGCTGTGGCTTTTTGCTTTCCTTCGCTAGCCGAGGGGTTCGGTCTGCCAGTGCTAGAAGCAATGTCTGCGGGAGCTGCCGTTGTGACTTCTTTGGGTACTGCCACAGCCGAGGTGGCGGGTGATGGAGCACTGCTGATCGATCCGCTTAGTGTCACGGACCTAGCTGCAGCTATTGCCTCGTTGCTGAGCGATACGGGTTTAGCAGCGGAGTTACGTGAGCGTGGACAGAAGCGATCTCAATTGTTCACTTGGCAGCGCTCAGCGGAGCTCACCCAAGAGGTCTACCGAGAGGTCCTCGAGTGAGCCCACAGAGCCCACAGAGCACACAGAGCACCCAGGCAAACTCTGAGCGAACCAGAGTCCTTGTGAATCTGACATGGCTGGTTCCCGGCGTAGTGGGCGGAAGTGAGGAATCAACCACTGATGCGCTCCGTGCGCTGGCTGCAGATCTGCCGGCCGACCTAGAGATCCATCTGGCCGTATTGCAGCCATTTGTGAGCGCCCACCCTGATCTCGTGGAGAGCTTTTCCTGTCACGTACTTGCTACTAGTGGGAGCAACAAATTTGCACGCGTCCTAGCCGAACAGACTTGGTTGGCTCGCCTGAGTCGAAAGATTGATGCGCAGGTCGTGCACCACGCTGGGGGAGTCGTCCCGCTTCTTCACCCGGGGCGAGTTGTATTGACAATTCATGACCTGCAGCCGCTTGACCTGTCGCAGAACTTCTCAACCACGAAGCGGTTGTACTTGCGACTCATGCTGGGTCGATCAGCTAAGGCTGCTGATGTAATTTGTGTTCCCAGTGAGTTCACGTCACAGCGAGTCATCGCTCTTCTGGGAGTAGATCAGAAGCGGATTCGAATCGTGCCTTGGTGTCTCAGAGCGATGCCAGATGTAACAGGATCCTCCGCTCACGCCACTACTCACCACACCACTCACTCCACTACTCCCGCCTCCACTCACTCGGAGCAGTCAGACTCGCTCGAACCGAGCGCAGTTAGGGCGAAGCTTGAACAACGCGGGTCCCCATATTTTTTGTATCCGGCAGTGACCTACCCGCACAAGAATCATCTCATGCTGCTTGATGCATTTGCTGTGCTCAGGCAGTCATACCCCCAGACATCCCTCGTGCTGACCGGTGCCGCCGGGCCCATGGAAGAGTCGGTGCAGAAGCGAATAGGCCAGCTTGATCTTCAGGAGGCTGTGCAGCGAACTGGCCGAGTCAGTGCGGCTGAACTCGAAGACCTCTACGCAGGGGCAAGCGCAGTAGTGCTGCCGAGCTTGTACGAGGGGTTTGGCTTACCGGCACTAGAGGCAATGGCCCGGGGATGCCTAGTCATTGGCTCAGACAGAGGTTCGCTGCCAGAGGTCTTAGCGGCACAGGACCTAGTCGACCCCGAGGATCTGACAGCGTGGGCTGCCGCAATGCAGGCTGTACTAGTGATGAGTGACTCACAACGGGCTACGCGAAGAGAAGCAGGCTTAAGCCGCGCAGCCGCATTTAGCCCCGCTCGAACTGCAGCAGCATTGTGCGATTCCTATCGTTCAGTTGCAGTGGCAAGTGGGCGCAGGGCAGTCGGAGAAGCCAGCGATGACACCTAAGCCGATGGACTTGCTCATCCTGTGCCCGCACTTTGCCCCCGATCTTGCGCCTACAGGTGAAGTCATGACGTCGATTGTCACGGCTCTAGCGGAGCGAGGCCACCGCCTGCACGTGATTACTGCTTTGCCTTGGTATCGCGATCATGCAGTGGAGCCCGGATGGGGAGGGCGTCCTTGGAGGACCGAGAGGACTACTTGGGGAAAGATCACGCGCCTGCACCCGTTCCCAACCGATAAGGCCAATATTCCAGCTAGGGCAGTTGCCTTTGCTGGCTTTACATCCATGGCAACAGTCGCAGCGTTAGTGCACCGAAAACGACCAGATGCCGTCATGGTGATGTCCCCGCCGCTACCGCTTGGGATTTCTGGCTGGCTTGCTGCGAGCACCCGTCGGGCTCCATTTGTGTTCAACATTCAAGATGTGTTCCCTGATGTTGCGGTGGAACTTGGAGCAATAACCAACCCCCGTGTGATAGCCGTTGCATCTTGGCTTGAGAGGTTTTTGTACAAGCGTTCGCAAGCCATCACTGTGTTGTCCGAAGACCTTCGTTCGAATGTCGCGAACAAGCTGCAAGGCAACCGACCTGAACGCGTTCACGTTATTGCGAACTTCGTTGACACTGACCGTGTTCAACCGAGCAAACGCGAAAACTCGTATCGGGTTGAGTACGGTCTTTCCGGCAAAACCGTGGTGCTCTATGCAGGCAACGTAGGTATGTCGCAGTCCCTTGACCTGATGGTCGAGGCGGCTCGTCGACACCAAGATCGCAGTGATCTGGTGTTTGTCATCAACGGTGGTGGCTCCTCGCTGCTGGACCTTGAGAGATCGGCTGCCGGGTTAGAGAACCTGAGGTTCATTCCGATGCAGCCACGCGAGCGGCTTGCGGAGTTGCTCGCTGCGGGCGACTTGCATGTGGTGCCGCTGAAGCGCGGTCTGGCTCGATCGAGTGTGCCCTCGAAGCTGTACTCAATTCTTGCAGCTGCTCGGCCCGTCCTAGCGAGTGTTGATGCTGGTACAGAAGTAGCCGAAACCATTCGCCGGGCGGGCGCCGGACGATCGGTAGAGCCCGAGGACCAAGATGCCTTCTGTCTCGCCCTCGACGAGATGTTGTCGGACCCTGCTGCTCTGGCGCGTATGGGTGCCGATGGCCGAGCATTTGTTGAGGGGTGGGTGTCGCCAGCAGCCGTAGGCGCTGCCTACGAGCAGCTTTTTGAGCAACTTCGCTCATCTTGAGCTTCTGCCCCGGCCTACATTTGGCTCTATAGGCGCAGGTTTTCCTGAGTTCTTTCGCTGAGAGTTCAGGACAGTGGGCCGCTGCGACTAGCTTGTAAAGCCGTATGGGTAAGGCCTCTTCTTCAAAGAAAATCAAGCGCGTCCAACAAGCAGGCGTGAGCCGAGCTCCAGGACAGCGTCGCAACCTTGGATTTCCGGCGTTAGTCGTCGGGATCATTGTGCTGGGGTTAGCGATGGTGTTCTATGCACGCAGCCAGATAGTCGAGAAGGTCGGTGAAGCGCCCGTAGTCGACCAAGACAAGTGGTACTCGGCCTACGGCCTAGATATCTGCGGTGTGTACCAGGACAACCCTGTGGCAATTGGCCCCGATGAGACTGGCATCACCCCTACTACTGATGGGCTCATCCAAATCGCACCCTTCGTAGAGTCCGCTGCGGGTAAGAACGCTCAGTTCGGTCTGTTCGCCGATCAGATTGGCCTCAAGCTGAGCAACGGAGAGTTGACACTTGCCGATGGCAAAACATACAAGAACGGTGATAACTGTAAGACGGAAGATGGCAAGGAGGCTGAGGGCGAAGTCGTCATGTACGTCTGGCCGCCACAGGCAACTGACGCCACCAAGCCAGAGACAGTTACTACAGATCTTGATTCGCAGCGCTTCACCGAGGATGGCCAAGCGTTCGTGGTTGCGTTCGTGCCGAAGGGCACCGAGCCCAAGCTGCCGCCTTCGTTAGAGTCGCTACAGAACACAAGCCACACACCTGCTACACCGACCACTGCTACTCCTGCAGAGGCCACCACGACCACCATCGCAGAGGGCGGCTCTGGCACGGTAGAGGAATCGACTACCACGACTGTGGCTGGCGGCTAAGGAGACCCATGCTGGCCGTTGTTTTGGTTGGAGGATTCGGAACCCGTCTCCGCCCGCTTACCTTGACCAAACCAAAGCAGATGTTGCCTGTGGGTTCGGTGACGATGCTTGAGCGCGTGGTAGAGAAACTCGCAGCGGCTGGAGTCACCCAGGTGGTTTTGTCACTCGGGTATCAGCCGGATGCCTTCATTGAAGAGTTCCCCGATGGAACCTGCGCTGGGGTGAGCATGCACTACGCAGTCGAACCGGAACCTCTCGACACTGCAGGTGCGATTCGCTTCGCCGCAGCACATGCCGGAATCACCGAGCGCTTCTTTGCTATCAATGGCGATGTGTTGACGGACCTAGATCTGGCCGCACTTTGGAAGGCGCATGATGCCTTTGGTGGCCAAGCAACGCTGG
>WLLG01000174.1 GCA_009700815.1 Actinomycetota bacterium | reverse complement strand
CGCAGGTGTGGGTCGGCGCCAAATTTCTTGAGGTCTTCCTGAGGGATGTACACCCGACCGCGGTCAAGATCTTCACCCACGTCACGCAGAAAATTCGTCAGTTGGAATGCCAGGCCCAAGTCTCGAGCGTGCGGAATCGCCGCTGGGCTAGCCGGCTCCAGAATGGGCAGCATCATCTCGCCGATCACGCAGGCAGAGCCGTCCATGTAATCGCAGAGGTCATCCCAGGTTGCGTACGAATCCACGCTCAGATCCATGGTCATGGAGTTCAAGAAGCGATGGAACAGCTCTGGGTCGATGGAGAAGGCCTTGACGGTATGCACCACGGCCTTGAGGACCAAGTCATCGGACTCGCCTCGATCTAGATCCGCAAAAAAGCGGTCCCCAAAGGCAGCCAGAGCGGCAGCTCTCTGCTCGGGGCTTGCCGGGCCCATATCGTCCACGATGTCATCGGCATAGCGGCAGAACCCGTAGAGAGCGTGAACATGATGACGTTTGACGGCCGGAAGCACCTGGGTTGCCCAGTAGTAGGTAGTTCCAGACTTGCGGTTGAGTCTCTTGCACTCGGCGTAGCTCGCCTCGAGTGTGGTCACCTGCTTACAGAGCGAGAACGGCCCGCTTTGCCTCTGCTGCCAGCACCAGCCATGGTCTCGGCGCGCTCGGCTGCAAGGCGACCAGAGACAAGAACCATTGGTACACCGACCCCTGGAACAGTTCCTGATCCAACAAGAACAAGGCCGGGAATCTTGCGGTCAATATTGGGTGCACGGAATGGCCCGGTGCGAGCAAACTTGTGCGCCATTGCAAACGGAGTTCCGCGTTCCATGCCGAGTGCATCCCAATCAAGCGGGTCAATGAGTTGCTCGCACTCAATGACCTCCGGATACCCCAGCGATGCAACTCGTGCAGCTAGGCGATCACGGGCCGGCACGCGCTCAGTAGACCAATCAACTTTGCCATCGAGATTTGGCACGGGCTCCAAGACGTAGAGCGTGTTGCTACCGGCGGGAGCGCAGCTCGGGTCAGTCACAGAAGGTGCTGATACAAGGATCGATGGGTCGGTCATCATCGTGCCCTTTTTGAGCAGTTCATCGAATGACACTGTCCACTCTTTACTGAAGTGAATGTTGTGGTGGACTGCCCGCTCAGGTAGGTCTCCCTTTACGCCAACCAGCCATAACAAGCAGGAGGGCGAGTAAGTGCCGGTGCGTGCACGCCAAGGGGGTGTGGCCGAAAGAAGCTCTCGGTACACCGCAGGAACATCGGGATTCGCCACCACAACATCAGCATCGAATCGTTGCCCGCCTGCTGTGCGAACTCCGCTCACTTCACCGCTGCCGGGCCGGCGCTCAATGCGAATCACAGGATCGCCATAGTGGAACTGTGCCCCCGCCTTTTCTGCGGCTTCAGCCAGACCGGTTGCGACTGCATGGATACCACCGCGTGGTGCCCAGACTCCTGCGACTGTGTCCATGTACGTGATCACGCCGTACAGGGCGAGTGCGTCAAAGGGGGAGAGGCCGGCATAGAGCGCTTGAAAGGAGAACAGGCGATGCAGTCGGTAGTCGTCAAAGAAGGTTTTGACTTTGGCCTCGAGCTTGCCAAACCCGCCAAGTCGCAACAGTTCGATGGCCGCCTTCGGCGATGAGGCAAGGTCGAGAGGTGTGTTGAAGTTGCGATCAATAAAGTTAGGAACCTCAACACGGTTGAGTTCCGTCAGCCAATCGCAAAAGGGTCCGAAGGCTGCGGCGTCATGTTCCCCGCAGACGGTACGGATCTCTTCGGTCATGGCTTCGCGGCCCGCACGTACAAACAATTCGGAGCCGTCTGCGTAACAAGCGCGGTATCCGGGATCGAGTCGATCAAACGTGACGTGATCCTCTACTGAGGCGCCAGCCGCATTGAAGGTTCTCTCGAGAAACTCCACCATGGTAAATACCGTCGGCCCAGTGTCGAAGCTGTAGCCGTTGGATTCCCATCGGCCCGCTCTCCCGCCAGGGGCAGGATCACGCTCCACGACGGTCACATCGTGGCCATTACCTGCAAGGTGACAAGCTGCTGCAAGTCCACCTAGGCCAGCACCAACAATGGCTACTTTCACACATCCCTCATTCCGACATAAGCCGCTAGCTCGATCAGTGCGGCCCGAGCCGTCTCGGTGAGCTGCATTGCATCGAGTGCGGCTAGTGCCTCGGTGGTCAGATTCTCAATGCGCTCTTCAACCCGCGAACGAGCACCAGTCTCGGTGATGATCTCGCAGAGTCGATCCACTGACTCTGCGCTGAGCTGCGAGCCAACTTTGGCAAGCTCAGCTTGTTGAGCGGGATTTGCAAGTTCAGTCGTAAGCGTCAGGAGCAGAGTGGCCTTGCCTTCGCGCAGGTCGTCCCCTACTGGCTTGCCAACGGTGAGTTCACTTCCAAACACGCCGAGTAAGTCGTCACGAAGCTGGAATGCCTCGCCGAGAGGAAGCCCCACACGTGACAGCGGCTCGGTCATCTCGCCGGCTCGTCCTGCCAAAGCGGCACCCATATGCATCGGGCGTTCCACGGTGTACTTGGCGGACTTGTACAACACGATTCGCCGGCCGCGATCGGCATCAGTATCTCCTCGTGCAGCGCTCACTAAGTCAAGATATTGGCCAACCATCAGCTCGGTTTTGAGTTCGCTGTAGATCGTACGCGTATCAAAATCTAGTGGGCTCATGAGCTGATCCGCATAGGTCAGGGCAAGGTCTCCGAGCAGGATTGCAACTCCCTCGCCGAATCGCCGAGCTTCGCCCCTCCAGTGAGAGTTGCGATGTTGTTCCGCTGCGCCAATATGAACTGTCTGGTGGTGACGGCGCATATCCGAGCCATCCATGACGTCGTCATGCAGGAGGGCAAAGGCATGTAGGAGTTCAAGCCCGGCGCACAGGTCGATGATCCAAGGGTTGTCGGGGTCCCCACCCGCACCTAGGAAAGTCCAGTACGCAAATGCGGGTCGAACTCGCTTGCCGCCTTCGCCACAGAAGCGGTCAAGCTCGCCCAGAGCCGGTCCAAGGTCGGCGTCGAACGCTTCCCAGCGCCGCTGCTCAGAGGTCAGGAAAGCCTTGAGTCGAGCGTCCGTGAGCGCAGCGACGAATGCCAGCGGGGCGGGGCTTGTAGTTTCGGTGGCGATAGAAGGAGGCGTCACTCCCTCATTCTTAGTTCTCCTGAGAGAGTTTTTATAGTCGGGCATGCAGTCCGACCCAACTACCCGTCCTAACTTTCCGTCCCGACTGCCCGTCTCAAAAGCCCGTTCTGTCATGCGTCAGACCCTCTGGGGAGGGTCCCTCGCATAGCAGAACCATTGGGTTTGGTAGCGCTGCGCTGGCCCTCTTTCTCTCTTACTCCTACGCTCGTGGTGTCTATGTTGCCTGAACCGGGTTCTGAAACCGATCCACAGTCCGAGGTTGCCGTCTCGGAGCGCTTGATCTCGGTGGTCATACCTATGTGGAATGAGCTCGAGATGCTGCCTCGGACTATCGAGGCCATGTCGAAACAATTGGATTCACTTGTCAAGGAGGGTGTGGTCGGAAACTGGGAGCTTCTCTTTGTTGATGATGCATCCACTGACGGTTGCGGCGAACTCGCTGATGAGTTCTCAGCGGCTGACGCTCGTATCCAGGTTCGCCACCATGTGACTAACCGCAAGCTCGGGGGATCAATCCGAACTGGTCTAGCTGCGGCGAGTGGGGATCTAGTCCTCTATACCGACGCGGATCTGCCTTTCGATCCTGCAGAGATTCGACAAGCCCTGCACCTGCTCGACCTGTATAGCGCCGACGTGGTTGCGGCATACCGTCTGCAACGCAAAGGTGAAGGACCGCTGCGTTTCTTCTATAGCTACATCTACAACACGCTGGTGAATGCATTGTTGGGGCTGCGGATTCGCGATGTGAACTTTGCCTTCAAGCTAGCTAGGCGCTGGGTCATTGACTCGGTGCAGCTCAAGAGCGAAGGCTCGTTCATTGATGCCGAGCTCTTGGCTCGTGCACGCAACGAAGGGGCAGAGATCATCCAATTTGGGGTCGACTACTTCCCCCGCACTCGCGGTGTTTCAACGCTCTCCTCTCCAGCGGTAATTCTCAAGATGCTTCGAGAAATGTTCTCCCTAGGAGCGGAGCTCCGAAGAAGCACCAAAAATCCGGCCAATCCCGCCAATCAGGTCACCTGAGCATGGTGTCATGACTCTTCTGATTATCAATGCCGACGACTACGGCCTCACAGAGGCGACCTCTCGAGCGATTCTTGAATGCCATGAACACGGGGTCCTGACTTCGACGAGCGTGCTGGTTCCTGCACCTGCATTTGCAACCACAGTTGGGCTTCTCGAGGGCTACCCCAAGCTGGGAGTGGGAGTGCACCTTGCACTCGTAGGTGAGGACCCTCCTGTGTTGACAGCTGCCGAGGTCCCCAGCTTGGTAGACAACCACGGCAGGTTCCCCATCTCGTGGAAACAGTTCGCCGCTTCTGCCGCTAAGGGGCGGATCAACCCAGAAGACGTCGACCGTGAACTCACAGCTCAGATACGCGCCGTGCAGGCAGAAGGTATTGCGTTGACTCACCTCGACTCGCATCAACACCTTCATGAGTGGCCAACTCTCTGGCCAATCATCCAGCGACTTGCAGCGGTGGCTGGAGTCAAAGCTGTTCGAACAACTAGGTCGAGTGGGCTGGGGCCCATGTCGATCCTTGGCAGGCTCGCCGCTGCCCGCGCCAAGCGGGCTGGGCTGCTGACCACGCAGAGCTTCGCAGGGTTTTCACATTCGGGTTCGTTGACCGAACCAGAGCTACTGAAACTGATTGACTCGATTTCTAGCAGTAGTCAGTCTGTGGAGATTGGCTGTCACCCGGGTGCAGTGAACGACCCAGATCGCGCCCGCTATGACTGGTCGTACCATTGGGCAGAAGAGGCAGCTGGCTTGTGCAGCAAGACCGTGAGCGAGCGAATCGCTTCTGCAGGATTACAACTCGGCACCTTCGGTGATCTCCGATGACGAGTCGGGGCGCAGGACCTCAACCCACACCCGATATGCCATCAGAAGCGAACACGGCGAGCGGCGGGAGTCGCTGGCATCGGCCTCCGGGGATTATTGCTGCCTACCAGTCGGAGCCGTGGACTACCCGGGCGCACACAATGGTGCGATGGGCTTCGATTCCAATGGAAACAGTGCAACAAGAACTGCCATCCTCGGGCGAGGTACTCGAGATCGGCTGCGGACACGGCCTGTTCTCACTGACGGCTGCTTTGGGAAGCGAAGACCGCCGAATCATTGGCACCGATATCGACGGAGCAAAACTTGTCGAGGCACGCCGTGCCGCTGAGGCAGCGGGGTTAGGGCAGGATCGACTTGAATTTGTTCAGGTCGAATCCGACTGGAGGCCACCAGTGGAGCAAACCT
>WLLG01000173.1 GCA_009700815.1 Actinomycetota bacterium | reverse complement strand
GCAGGCCCGTCGCTCCTAACAACAGATGCTCTGGCTTTGGACCAACCTGAACGACCTCGACCTCTACAGCACGCAACTTGCGTCCCGAGGATGCCCCTGAGCGCGTTCGACTCGAAGTCTGCGATCCTGAAGTCCGCGATCCTGAAGTCCGCGATCCTGAAGTCCGCTGGCTCACCCCAGACCTCCGGAGCGAATGAACTCCCGATAGAACAGTCCTAGGCCGAGCGCTGTGCATGCAGCCGTCAGCATCCAAAAACGCACGATCACCGTGGTCTCTGGCCAGCCAACCAGTTCGAAGTGATGATGGATTGGTGCCATCCGGAAAATACGGCGCCCTGTGGTCTTAAAACTCACTACTTGCAACACGACCGACACGGTCTCAATAACAAACAGCAAGCCAAGAATCGGCAGCAGCAGAACCGTTGACGAGCTTAAAGCAAGCGCGGCTAGGGCCATACCGATCGCTAGGGATCCCGTGTCGCCCATAAATATTTGCGCTGGTGCTGCATTCCACCACAAGAACCCGGCGCAAGCACCCATCATCGCAGCAGCCACTACTGCTAGATCCAAGCCCACGTTGATGCCGTACAGCCCGGAATACCTGAAAATCCAGTACCCGATGATGACGTAGCCGGCAAACACGATGCCCGCTGAGCCGGCAGCTAACCCATCGAGGCCATCTGTCAGGTTCACTGCGTTTGTGGCCCCGTAGATGATGAGGATTGCCCACATTGCCCAGCCCACTTTGGAAATGTTCCAGCCCAGATCGGCCCACTGCGCAAAACTGATTGTTGTATGCACATTGGTCTTGAGCAGCATGAGTGCGGCGAACGCAACAGCTACGGCGAGCAACCCAAAGGTCTTTGCCCTACGACTCAGGCCAAGGTTTCGCTCTTGCGATACCTTGATCCAGTCATCTAGGAATCCAACAAATCCTGCCCCTGCGATTGCTGCAACTGTCAGCAGACCAGTCCAGGTAAAGACGCCGTCGTACAGGTTTGAGATCCCGTACCCGATGATTGCCCCAGCCACGATCGCAATACCACCCATGGTGGGAGTTCCGGCTTTTACGAGATGCCCTTCTGGGACATCCTCGTGGATGGGTTGGCCAATTCGCCTCTTGCTGAGCCACAAGATGAGCAGCTTGGTTCCAAACCCCGAGATGATGGTTGCGATACCCGCAGCGAGCAGCAGTCGAATCACTGCTCAACCTCTTGGCGAATGACGAGGCGGTCATCAAAAGGTTCGGTCCGGTCGGCAAAAATCTGGGTTGCTTCGTGGCCTTTTCCGGCCACAAGCACAACATCGCCCGGCCGTGCATCCTGAAGGGCGGTTCGGATTGCAAGCCGACGATCCTCGATAATTCGGGCCTCTCCAGCACTCCCAAACTCAGCACTCCCAAACTCAGCACTCCCAAACTCAGCACTCCCAAACTCAGCACTCCCAAACTCAGGGCTGGCAGCGGCCCGGCATCCTTGGAGGATCTCGTTCAGTATTTCTTCGGGGTCTTCAGAGCGTGGATTATCTGAGGTCAAGATGACCTTGTCTGCATGTTGAACTGCAATGGCTCCCATTAACGGCCGCTTCTTGCTGTCACGGTCTCCCCCGCAGCCAAACACCACATGGAGTCTGGCACCGGGAGTTACCAAGTCTCGTGCTGCAAGCAATGCCTGCTCGAGCGCATCCGGGGTGTGGGCATAATCCACCACGGCTGCGGCTTCGCCGCCAGCAGTCATGAAACGGATGATCTCAAACCGACCAGAAACCCCTTCGAGAGTAGACAGGCCCTGCGCGATCTGATCCACCTCAAGACCCAACAGCAGGCAACTCTCGGCGGCGAGCAGAGCGTTCACAACATTGTGCCGACCAGCCATCCGTAGATTCACCGGAGTATCACGCCACAAAAAGCTGGAACCAGCAACGCCCACGGAGAGTTCAGCAGCTTGGTCTAGCGACACACCCACCATCGTTCGGCCACTGGCTTCGTAGAGCAGTTTGCCGTGGGTATCGCCGAGGTACACCACTGCGTTGCGGCATCGACCGGGCTCAAATAACTTTGCCTTGGCAGCGAAGTACTGCTCCGGGGTGGAGTGAAAATCCATGTGGTCATGGCCGAGATTGGTGAATACACCAACTGCAAACTGCGTTTCATCAACTCGGTGCAGCATGAGTGCATGAGAGGAGACCTCAATGGCTACATCAGTCACGCCCTGATCCAACATCTCTGCCAACAGTCGCTGAAGTTCAGGAGCCTCAGGAGTAGTCCGCTCAGATGTCAGCGTTCCGATCGACCGGGCAACTCGTCCTGCATGGTTCAATACCCCAGCGATCATGGAGACCACTGTGGTCTTGCCGTTCGTGCCAGTTACCCCTACAACACCAAGGTGCTCCGAAGGCCTGCCAGAGACCTCTGCAGCAGCGATCGCTAAAGCCGCCCGAGAATCAGAGACCACAATCTCGTCTACCCCAAGACCAAGCGGCCGTTCGGTGAGGAGTGCGACTGCTCCTGCCGCCACTGCATCCGCAGCGAACATGTGGCCATCCTGCTCAGTTCCAGAGATGCAGCAAAAAAGCGTGTCGGCTTGGACCTGCCGAGAATCTTGGGTCACTCTTACTATTCTTACTTGGCTTGATGCCGGACTTGTGGACCCTTCCACACTGGCAGTTCTTAGCTCCGCCCCCAGCAGTTCCGCGAGTCGAACTAGCGCGACTCCGGGGTCATCGTTCATCGCTCTTCCGTTTTTTTCGACCCTGAGCTGCTGATCAGTCTGGCTGCTGGTTGGGCTCGTACGCGACCGTTCGCATCACGCGTCGTTGTCGGAGGAGCGGCTGTTGATGGTGCCAAAGACGCCGCTGAAGGGTCAGTCTGCTGGGTCGAATCTTCAGAGACATCCGCCTGATTTGTCGGTGCAATTCCTAGCTCGCGAATCGACAAGTGAGCAAGGTCCGAGAACACAGGTCCGGCCGCAGTGCTTCCAGTTAGGCCGGGCGTAATGTCATCGAGAATCACCGTTATGGAGACCTGAGGACGCTCCGCAGGGAGGAAACCAGTAAAGGCAGCCAAGTAGTGGTAGCGACCGTCTGACCAAGCGTATCCGTCCGCTTTATCGAGCTGTGTTTCTGCAGCCATTCGAGAGGTTCCAGTCTTTGCTGCGATTGGGTAGCCAGGAATGCTCCACTGCTTGCCCGTACCGTCGCGCACCACTTGCTGAAGCATCTCGCTGACCTGCGCAGCCGAGGAAGCCGAGATGACATCTCTGCTTGGTTTAGCCGGAGGAATCGTTCGCGAACCATCTGCTGCAATGACCGAACCTACAAGTCGAGGCGAGACGTAGCGACCCTTATTTGCAATCACGTTGTACGCCGCCCAGATCTGGATCGCTGTTGCAGATTGGTGGGTTCCGATTGCAGATGCAGCCAGGTCGGGCGTAGTCCAGTCCGAAACTCGCGGCACGATCCCTGATGCCTCAGCCGGGTGACCGGAGCCAGTCGATGAGCCGAATCCAAACCCGGTCAAGGCATCGTGGAGGGACTGCTTTCCCATTCCCAATGCAACTTTGATGGTGCCAACATTCGAGGACTGCGCCAGAATTTCGGTCACCGTCATTGGTTCAGTCGGGTGGGCCTCGTGGTCACTGAAAAGTTTGTCTGCTACCTGCAGTCGATACGGAACCTGCAGAACGGTCTCGGGGGTGACCTGCCCAGATTCCACTGCCGCTGCGACTGTCACCAATTTGAATACTGACCCGGCCTGATATGAATCCGAAAAGGCTATGGGGCCACTCGAGAGGCGCATCTTCGAGGTTTCAGGGTCTCGCTCCACCGATGCCACTGCCAGAATCTCACCACTGCCAGGCCGGCCGATGATTGCTATCCCTTTATGTGCACCAGCATGTGCAGCGCCTTCGGCCAACATCCGTTCGGTCTCATGTTGGATGGATCGATCCAATGTGAGTTGCACAGAAGACCCGGCGGCCGGTTCTTGCAACAGATGCTCTCCACCCAAGATGGTTTCATCATTCGGGCCCAGTTCCAAAACCTTTTTACCGGGTTTTCCCTGCAGTTCGGAGTCATAAGCTCGCTCGATCCCAGCAAGTTTTCCGGGCCCTTCTGGGCTAACCGTACCGAGCAACCTCAGTGCGGAGTCTCCGGCCGGGTGAACCCTTTCGCTCGAATCTTCGAGCGTGAGCACGTTCTCAATTTCGTCCTTCTTGAGGAGGGCAACCGCTCTCTCTGCATCTTCAATACTGACAGTCTCAGCTAGACGTACCCACGGGTCGGTGGCTTCAGCGTTGAGCAGGGTCTGAGTGAGTTCAGCGCGATCCAACTTCATGACCGGGGCAATCCGCTCTGCTAGCCGCTCAAGGTCAGCGGAAGTTGAGATTCCCTCGCCGGCGAGCACCTTCATGTTGGTAACGACGCGATAACGGGGCAGCGAAATCGCCATCTCGGCGCCTGAGCGATCGAGGATCGATCCCCTAGCGGCCGGAAGGACAACCGTCCTGACCCGCTGCGACTCTCCGCGAGCGGCGAGTTCGGCTCCGCTTCCAAGTTGCACGCTGACAAGTTTGATCAGCGGGAGGACAGCTAGCACACAGAAGACTCCGGTCAGCACCCGAATGCGCTGGCGGAGTTGGTTGGTTTCCGCGGCCACTGCACGAGCCGATCCCGCCGGAGATGGTCGGCGAGCGTGTGTGCCGGTTCGGCGAGAAGCTGAGGTTCGTGCAGAAGTTGACCGGGCAGAAGTCGACCGGGCAGAAGTCGACCGGGCAGAAGTCGACCGGGCAGAGGTTGACCGGGCTGAAGTTGATCGAGCTGAAGTTGACCGGGCTACTGGCTTCGCTGCTGCAGTCTTGCGGGATGCTGCGGTCTTCCTAGCTACTGGCTTCGCTGCTGCAGTCTTGCGGGATGCTGCAGTCTTGCGAGTTGCTGGCTTGCGAGTTGCTGGCTTTGCGACTGGATTCTTGCGCGCTGCTGTCTTTCGCGCTGCTGGCTTTGGGACTGCAGGCTTGCGCGCTGCTGTCTTGCGGGGCTCTGGCTTGGGTGGGACTCGCGAACTCACCGGTCTGCGATCCCCGCAAGATCACTAGCCGCCTCGGGCAGTGGCGCAGCAGCATCTGATGCAGTTGCACCTGGCGTAAGTGGAACAACCGGACCGGGTTCCATCATGTTCAGCTTCTCGGCCTCTGCGGTGATCCGCTCAGGCGCCTCTCGCTCCGCCACTTGGGCGCGCAGAGCCTGGTTCGTGTCCTGCTGGGCGCTGATGTCTGCTGATAACAGATCAATCTGGCGCTGGCCCGAGATCCGCTGGCTTTGAATCGCTACAGCTCCGAACAAAAATCCGAAGAACAACAAGACCCCAATGAGTACAACCATGCGGAGAGAGACAACCCTGCGAGGAAATATTCGGAGCTGTGGTCCGGCCGCCT
>WLLG01000172.1 GCA_009700815.1 Actinomycetota bacterium | reverse complement strand
TACAGCGAGCACGGCAATTGACAGCGAAGAATGAGCAGCGAGCAGGTCAACGGTGATGCGCGACAACAGCGATGACTTGCCTGATCCTGGTGTGCCAGTGAGCCCAAGAATGGTTCCGGATGTCGGTTCTGGCCTTGAATCGAGCAGGCCCAAGGCCTGCGAGCGAAGCTCAGCACTGCCCAATCGGTCATCCTCAAACAAACTAATCAGACGGCTGACTGCCATCTTGTCTAGCTGCTGAGCCTCGTGAACGAGCCTTGGCAGGTCTTGTCCGATCGAGTCCAACGATGCCATAGTGCGCTGCCGCTCTACTCGGCGTCTTGGTTGGCTTCGATCACCTCAGTGATCGATTCCATGATGTCGATGAGTTCGTAATCAGATGGCGTAAAGACCCGCTTCACGCCAAGGCCGAACAGCACATCAAAGTCATCTGGCGGAATGATTCCGCCAACTACTACTGCGATTCGAGAACCTGCTCCGTACTCTCCGAGCTTGTCCATCATCTGCTGGGTCAGTTCCACATGCGAGCCGCTCAGCACCGAAGCGCCGATCACATCGGCATCCTCTTCTACTGCTGACTGCACAATCTCATCTGGGCTCAGTCGAATACCCGAATAGATCACGTCGAATCCAACGTGTCGAGCAGAGACTGCAATCACCTCGGCACCATTCGAGTGCCCGTCAAGGCCAGGCTTGCCGACAACGATGCGCGGGCGATGCCCCAGTTTCTGAGCTAGCAGGTCGATGCGGGATCGAAGGGCATCTACCCGCTCGCCATCAAGAGAAAGCTTCTGACCGTCCACGCCCGTAGCGGGACGGTACTCACCAAAGACTTCACGCAGGGCTCCGGCCCATTCCCCAGTGGTCACTCGTGCAAGTGCGCATTCAATCGAGGGCTCCATCATGGATGCTCCGCTGCGCGCTGCCTCTTGCAACACTGCAATCGCTGCTGCTGCGCGCTCGGGATCTCGAGCAGCCCGTGTTGCATTCAAGCTAGCGATCGTGTCGCGAGCAGAGGATTCGTCGACCTTGAAAATTCCGCCGTCCTCACCGCCAACTAACGGAGACGGGATTCCTTCGGTCCACTTGTTCAGCCCAACAACAATCTGTTCGCCGGTGTTAATGGCGCTCATACGCTCAGACATGGACCGCACGAGAGCAGACTTCATGTAGCCAGAGTCAATAGCGGCAATGACTCCACCCATTCCCAAGATCCGGTCGATCTCTTCTCGAGCTTGGGCTTTGAGATCATCCACCTTGGAACGCACCACAACGGAACCTTCAAAGATGTCGGGGTACTCAAGCAGGTCAGTCTCATAAGCCAAAATCTGCTGAAGGCGAAGCGACCACTGCTGGTCCCATGGTCGCGGTAGTGACAGCGCCTCGTTCCAAGCGGGAAGTTGAACAGCACGCGCTCTGGCATCGCGGCTCAGGGTGACTCCAAGAGTCTCGATCAGGATTCGCCACGCGTTGTTCTCTGGCTGGCTTTCGGTCAGTCCAAGCGAGTTCACCTGGA
Organism: Actinomycetota bacterium; assembly: GCA_009700815.1. Taxonomy (GTDB): domain Bacteria; phylum Actinomycetota; class Acidimicrobiia; order Acidimicrobiales; family Microtrichaceae; genus IMCC26207. Next base: position 3,917 of record WLLG01000172.1, on the reverse strand, counting down.
CCCCGTAGCGAAAGCGCCGGTACTTCTCATTTTTCACACCAAATCGATCCTTGGTGTACTCATCCCACAACTCACCAAAGGCGCGCATCTTGCACATCTCTTCGACAAAGCGGATACCTGCGTTGACAAAAAAGCTGATTCGCCCAACCGACCGCTCAAACTGCTCATCATCGAACTGGCCCCGCTCCTTGAGCAAGTCCAAAAGGCTGATGGCATTTGCAAGAGCGAAGGCCAACTCCTGAGCAGGGGTAGCCGCTGCTTCTTGCAGGTGATACGAGCAAATATTCGAGGCGTTCCAAGCCGGAATCTCTTCTAAGCAAAACTCGTACATCTCGGCAATGATTCGCAGGCTCTGCTCGGGAGGAAATATGTAGGTACCTCTCGCCAAATATTCCTTAATCAGATCATTCTGAGTGGTGCCATTCAGATCAGCTATGTCTACGCCGCGCTCACGAGCGAGCCCCACATACAAAGCAAGTAACCACATGGCGGTGCCGTTGATGGTCATCGAGGTGTTCATCTGTTCGATCGGAATCTCATCAAACAAGATGTGCATATCGTCTAGGGAGTTAATGGGAACCCCGACCTTGCCGATTTCCGGGCGAGCAATCGGGTCATCTGAGTCGTAGCCGCATTGCGTTGGCAGGTCGAACGCTATCGAGAGCCCTGTCTGGCCTTTAGCTAGGTTGGACCGATACAGCTCATTCGAGGCTTTCGGGCTGGAATGTCCGGAATACGTGCGGATAATCCATGGCCGGTCTCGAACAGCATTGCCCTGCTCATCAGAAATCAGGTGTGCGTCCGTATTGCGAGGCGGCTCAGCTTGAGTCATGGGCCTCATCCTACGGGGTTAGCCGCGAACTACGGGAACTGGACTATCGATTCGGAGGGTACCGTCGGCATGAGCCTCGACGGTTATAAACCCGTGCGGGGTTGGAACAGTCGCTCTCGCCCATTCCAAGTCTCCGAGCGCTGGAGCAACGCGAACCGAGTCGTAGCCAGGTTCTGCTGGGGAAATCCCAAGCACGTGCACAATCAGGTCTCGCGTGGGAGTCGAGGACCATCCATGGCAACGCGTTCCACCGACCCAGCACTCCGGCCACGTGGTTTCGCCGGCATCAATGAAGACTTTCCAGTTCCGACAGAGCCCAGAAATCAGATCAGCGCGTCCCGCCTTTGCCAAAGCATCATGCACTACGTACTGGTAGAAGGGCTCAGCCTCGACCATCTCGTTGAGCGCGTCCCAAGGCGGTTCTGCTGGATAGCCGTTCATGAGGAATATAAACCCCTGACCGTCGCCATCAACAGTGAGTCGGTCCATCACAAAGGAGTGCCGGATCAACTTGGATCGATCGGTTATTCCTTCCACTACACGGCTCAGACGATCTTGCGGAACCAGACCGGCAACGATTGCTGCCGCACCAGGATGTTGCGCTGCCTCGGGCTTGGGCTCACCATCAACGATGTGATCGATGTACACCCCTCGGTCTTCGTCCCAGAACACCTCGAATGCAGCGCAGATACTGGCATGACGGTCGCGGGCCCAGGAAGCATTTGCGGCGTTGCCAACCCAATCGCTCATCTCTGCAAACTCATCAAGGCCACGAGCCCAAATTGCGTTTGTCGTTGATGAACAACCGTTCATATAGACACTCGCCCAGTCGGTGAGCGGCCAACCGGTGACATCCTGAAGAAGATCATCCGGGCCAAGAAAGGACTCAAACCAGCGCAACACGCGCTCCGCCACGGGCAGATACTCCGCTACCAGTTCGGTGTCTCCTGTGTAGCGATACACATTAAAAAGTGAGTGGATCCAATGCAGCGCCCAGTCAGGGATATACATACGATCATCAGCAGAGAAGTCCGAGGCCGCCGCCATTGCCAACATGCCATCTGGTCGAGAGTGGGTAGCAAGCTGCGGATGCCAAATCGGCATTGACCAGTCCGGATTCGACACCAGATCCACCATCTGGTGCACCACCGAGTCTCCGGTCCACGCTCGCTGCTCGCGAGTCGGACAATCAACATATGCGTCAAGCGCGCACAGATCTACAGTGCGCAAACCAATCTCATGAATCTGATTGAGGAGCGGGTCTGAACACTCGAATGAGGCACCAGCAGGACGCGGCCGATGCTGCTCCGCGATCGAAATCTCAAGGCTTAGAGCAGCGGTCGTCGAAGTGGTATCTGAAGTTGCAGAAGCAGATGTCTGTGGTGCCCGCAGGGCCACATCAAGGAATCGCGTCCCGATGATGTCTAGCGACTCAAAGGACTCAGCACTCTCTCCCCTGCAGACGTAGCGCAGACCAGCATGTTGGCCAAGAGTCACGAGGTTGCCATCTTCGCTTCGGTGTTCCGATGCAGCGATGTCAATTGTGGTGCCGGGTTGAGCATTCTTGACTCGCAAGTTGACGAGGCCTGCAGCAATGTGGCCCAGATCGAACTGTCGAATCTCGATTCCCTGCAACGAGGCTCTGGGCTCTACCAACCGGGGAGTCTCCTGATCTTGCAAAACTTGCTGCACTGGGTCCGCTTGCAGCGCCGCACCCTCTACCCAAACCGTTGACTCATGACTGGCCAAGTGTTCGGCGCCACCTTGAAATTCGAGGCGTACAGGCGGCCGGAGCATGCCAAAAGGAGAACTCGGTGGGGAGTTCCTTCCGTCTGCCCCCGTGTGCATTGGTGTGATTTCGAAACTCTTGCTCCAGACCGAATCATCAAATCCCGGGTGCTCCCATCCCCAAGGGTGCACCTGTGCATCAAAGGACTCCAGAGGCAGACATGCAACGTCTCCGGGAACTGAAACTGCAGTCCAAGCCTCTCCTGGGGTACATCTCCAGCTACGGTCGCTCAGCACCCAGTCCTGGCCTATGAGTGCCTCGAAAACCAAGGATCCCGCACCAAGCGAATAGGTGGGCGGCACCGGAATCCACCAAGAAGTGGAGAGGCCAAAGTGACGCGCCGTAATAGCAATTACATTGGCGCCTTCACGCAGATGCGCTGCCAAGTCTACGAAGTCGTAGTGTGCTGTTCTTGGCTCGGAACGAACGGGACCGCGGGCTATCTCTGTGCCGTTGACTACCAGAACGTAGCGACCGTCAACCCAGATCCGCGCAGGCGCTGTGGTTGGCACCTGATCAAGGTGGAACTCGGAACGAAACAACACCACGGAATCTTTGGGATTGGCCAGCACTGGTCGAGTCGCTGTTTCCATTTCCAGAGCGGGTCTGCCATGCCAAATCCACTTGGCTTTCCAAGATCCGCTGAATGGGGCCGGATGACTCAGTCTCATAAGAGCTCTAGGCGCATACGTGCTCTAGTCGCATGAGAGCAGTGGGCCGACTTCAGCCCCAAATTGTTCGATCTGATCGCAGACCTGTTGCGCATCTTTGCCAAGGAACCGAAGCTGAATCTGGTTGATGCCCTTTGCGGCGAACTTGTTGATTCGCTCAGCTACCTCTTCGGCTCCGCCTTGCACAGCCGGGCCACGAGCGAAGAGTTCAAGGTCAAAATCGGCCGGACCCAAGAACACGGAACCAAAGTTCATCCCTAGATCAAAGGCAACAGGTAGGCCCGCTGCTTCTCGTTCCGACCGGATAAATGAAATCGCGTTACTCAGTCCCATCTTTGGAGGTCCCTGAGGGAGCCACCCATCACCGAGTAAGGCAGCACGGCGGATAGCAACCTTGGAGGAGCCACCAATCCAGATGGGCAACGAAGCACCGCCAAGAAGAGTGCGTGCAGACGGACGCGGGCTCATCCCGATTCCGGCCTGAGCGCCTGGGCCGCCCACCGTGGGGTACTGCTCTGCAAACGCTGCTCGAATGACGCCAACCGACTCCTCGAGCTGTTGGCCGCGAGACTCAAAGTCCACCCCAAGAAACTCAAATTCAGACTCTAAATGTCCCGCTCCAGCC
>WLLG01000171.1 GCA_009700815.1 Actinomycetota bacterium | reverse complement strand
CGCTCAGTTCTTCTTCATCAGCTGCAAACGGGTATCGAATCAGCGGACTTGCGTCTGATTGAACTTGCCTCAGATCAGATGGACGGCCCGCACGCAGCGCTGCTCATGCTCGCCCCGCAACTCACGTACCCAGAGCCTGAACAGGCTCAGGCAGCTTTGGTTCGCTACGCCCAGGTCCCTCGAATGCTGAGCCAAGCAGTACAGCGATTCAGCGCAGGCCTTGCGGTGGGGCGAACCCCTTCTGAGCGGGTCATTGGCCGGTCGCTGCACTCACTGGATTCCTATCTGGCTTCTAGCCCCGATGAGGATCCATTCCTAGCGGCGGGACTACCCGAGGGGTGGTCCGGGGCAGAGCAGTGGCAGAGTCAGATGGCTCAGCTGGTTCGGGAATGCATTCGGCCCGCGTTTGGGGAGTATCGCGATGCGCTTCGCGATCAGATCGCCCCGTCAGCTCGCCCAGATGAACAGGCCGGATGGTGCTGGCTTCCTGACGGGCAGGAGTTGTACGCGGCGCTCATCCGTTCGCACACCACCTGTGAACTCTCAGCCAGCGAACTGCACGAGCTCGGCCGGCAGCACACCGAGGTCACCTTGCCCGCAGAGTATTTGGCGTTGGCCGAACAACAGCCAGACCCAAAGGATGAACTCTCGGCAAGCTTCAAGACTCTGAAGAACAAGCCAGCGTCGGATCAGAACGCTGCCTCAGACAATCTTGCGGCCATCTTTGAGTGTCTGCGCACCAACCCCGCGCTGCGCCATGTGGACGCAGCCGAGATTGTTGAACTTGCCGAGCGCAGTGTGGCTCGGGCGACGCAGGCACTTCCCGAGTTCTTTTCTTTGCTACCAAGTTCGCCGTGTTTGGTGTCTCCGATCCCCAAGTTCCTAGCCGCCGATGCTCCCTACGCCTACTACTTTCCTCCAGCCATTGATGGAACGCGCCCTGGCACCTACTTCATCAACACTGCTCACCCTGAACAAGCCTCTCGCACTGAGGCCGAGTCGATTGCCTTCCATGAGGCCGTTCCCGGGCATCACCTACAAATTGCAATTAGTCAGGAACTCACAGGACTCCCGGAGTTTCAACGTCACGATGGCCCTACTGCGTACATCGAGGGATGGGCCCTGTACGCCGAACGCCTTGCCGATGAGATGGGCTTGTATTCAGACCGGGTTGCCCGATTTGGAATGCTGGCCGCTGACTCGTGGCGATCTGCCCGTCTTGTGGTCGACACCGGACTGCATGCACATCGTTGGTCACGCCAACGTGCGATTGATTATTTCGAGCGCCACACACCCGTTCCGAAGGATCAGATACCCGGTGAGGTGGATCGCTACTTGGCTATCCCGGGCCAAGCGCTCTCTTACAAGGTTGGGCAACTTGAGTTCTTGCGACTGCGTTCTTATGCAGAGGTAGCCCTCGGGGATCGCTTTGATCTGCCGCTATTCCATGACACGGTGCTGGGGTCCGGAGCAGTCACCTTGCCGGTGCTAGCTGACCTTGTCGAGGCATGGGTAGCTGTGCAGTCAGCCCGCCCAGTCAGCCCGCCCAGTCAGCGAGTCTGACTGAGTTCCTGGTTCAGAATGCTGGCCAATTCAATGGGGCGATCACCTTGGATACTGTGGCCAGCACCTTCGATGACCTGCACGCGAGCCTCGGGTTGGCGAACGAGAAGCTCAGCCACATCCTCATCGTCGACGACTGGACTGAGCGCACCCCTGAGCAACAGGTAGGGCGCTTGAACATCAGCAACCTCTCCCCACAGATCCCCCGAGAACGTTGCTGCGTCGCCATCTTCAGGATTAGCGATTGACTCCTGCAGGATTGGCCGGCGGTCATAATTCCACTCCCAAGAGCCATCCGGGAGTCGGTGCGCATTGTGCAAAATACCGCGTCGCAACGAATCGGCAGACCGGGTGGGGTTGAACTCGGCAGTTCGGTCGAAGATCTCTGTAAAGGATGCGAAGTGCTGAGGCCCTTCAATGAACGCGTGGACTTCGGCTGCTTTGTTACGAGTAACTCCGGGTGTCACATCAATGATCACGAGCCGTTCAACTAGCCACGGGTAGGTGGCAGCCAGGACGTTTGCAGTGAGTCCGCCTAGCGACATTCCGACAAGCACTGTTGCCGCCGGGGCAAATTTGTCAATCATCGCAGCAGCATCATCAGCATTGTTCACTGGCCCGTACGCACCATCACTTCGCCAATCCGACTGCCCGTGCCCGGCTAAGTCGATCGCAAGGATTGAGCAAGGTCGGAGCGCTAGCGCGACCGTGTCCCAGGTATGCGCGTTTTGTGCCCCGCCGTGCAGAAGTACCACCTCTGGCGGGCCATCGCCCCATTTCAATGCTGAAGCCTGCCTTCCATCAGGCAGTTCATGGCTCACCCGTGCGACCTGAGCCTGGCCATCCCATGCCAAAGCGAACTCTTCGCAGTTTCCTGCGAAATATGAGAACTCGTCATAGACAAACTCCGCCGAGTCGGGATTATCGCTTGAGGAAGGGACTTGCGAATCAGGGGTGTTCTGTTCAGCCATGGTGGTCATCCTCGCGCGTTCCTGCACCCGGGGGCATCTGTTGTCTCAGGTTTGGTTGCATTCTGCCGATACAGAGAGGATGACAGCGCCGGTGGATTCCCCGCATCTCCCCGGAGGGACTCATGTCAGCCCGCTGTGGTATTCCCACCACCATGAAGAGCAATACGACCGCTGCGTTCAAATAGGCAAACGACATGTGTGCCGACGTTGCGTGGTGTTGTATCCGCTCGTTCTGGTCAGTACAGCGGCCCTGATGGCCTTGGGAGTTTCGATTGGCCCCATTCTGGTTCTGGGAATGTGGATACTTCCGCTTCCCATGACCTTGGACTGGATCGGCGAGTATCTCGGTCAGGTTCGCTACTCCCCGAGTCGCCAGGTACTACTGACGGCTCTTGCTGCGCCTGCTTTGGGCTGCGCATTCGCGCTGCACCTGCAACACGCATTCAGTCCAGTGGCACTTGCGCCGATGACTCTTTACGTTCTGCTGTGCTGCGCCGCTCTCCTATGGAGATCACGAAAAGCTAGGGCAGTCCGGGGATTCGAATCTACGAGCGAACCCGCTCAGGCGGCCCCTCTTGGCACCCAAGTTGAACCGCCGGAATGGGAACAAGCCTTCCTGTCCGAGGAAGCCGAGCGCACTGCTGCTTTGCATGCACTCCTGAAATAGTTCGGACTCGTCACCTGCCAACGCCGCCACCGAAGAGCGTGCTACTCAGCAGGAGGGGTGTCTGCAGCCTTGCGCTTGCGCATCATGGTGACAGCAATGACCAGTGCTGCTCCGCCTATAAGCCCAATCAGTGCGTAGGGAAGGAAGTTGGTACTCGAAGGGTCCGAGGTTTCAGCGGCTTTGGTGGTGGAGGCTTCCTCGCTGTCGGACTCGTTTTTGCCGACAGACGGTTCGGCACCTTCAGCAGCGGCAGAACTTTCTGGCGCGACTGCATTACCCTCAGCAGCAGTTACTGCAACACCTGGAGTTAGCGTCACCGTGGGCGCTGGGAATTCTGGTTCTTCCTCGCCGCTCACAACTGGTTGGATCCACTCAACGGTGCCCTGTTCACAGGTCTCAATTGTTGGGAACCCGAGCATCGTTCCCGCAGCGTCGGGGAAGGTTGCCTGTATGGCGAACTCAATCTCCTCATGTGCAGGTTGCGGGCCACCCTGAAAGGTGACGACCGAATCGGTGACGGTACCCGTCCAGCCTTGAGGGGTTTCTGGCACGCTCACAGCTGTCAGCCCAGCGGGTAGTTGCATCTCAACTTGAGTTAGCGGGCTCTCACCGCATCCGTGCTCAACCGTGAACGCTACGGTCTGCGTGCTACCCGCTTGGACCTCGCTCGGAGAAGGCTCAACGTGCGCTGAAGCCGTGCCGGCAAAAGCCAGGGTCAGCGCTGCGGCCATTGTGACCCCAAGAAAGATCTTCTTGGCATGCCAATGCTGCGAAGAAGTGCGAGTCGGCGAAGCGCCAGCTTCTGCTGCGCAAAGGGGCTTGGATCTACTCACAACTGTCTCCATCTGGAATCGGGTTCTGCCTTGAGGTCAGGGCGGCCGGTTTGCGTCGGTGAGCCCATCGGCCAGCCAGAGGCGCAATCACAATCCAGCTCAACAACATCACTGTCGGAGAGACAAAGGCAAGCGGGATCGTCACTAAAAACATGGTAAATGGGATGAGCGCAACGGATACCTGCCAGCGGTAGACCTGTTCCGAGGCTGGCGTTCGCATGAGTCCTGCCCTCTGAGCGTGCCACAACAGAACTGTCTCGAGGCCACTCACCGCGGCAAGGGACAGTGCGAATAGAACCCCAGAGATGGGGTTGCTCTCGTATTCGCCGATCAGCGAAGTCGGGAATGGCAGGAATGCGACAGTAGCTAAGTAACACATGCAGATCGTTAGGTACCGCTTGTCAAACCGTCCGATGCGGGCGAAGAAGCCGTGATTAGCTATCCAGTATTTGGCAAGAAGAGCAAAGGCGATACCGAACGAGACGAATTTTGGAGTCAAGTCCCCCAGAGCGTTCAGAATCGACGCTGGATCGTCGGGGTTCCCCGACATCCGAGGCAGGCGCAGGTCGAGCACCAAAAGCGTAAGTGCTATCGCGAACACTGCGTCCGTGAAGAACGCTATGCGGCCGAATTCAGGCTCCTCGCCGCGTTCCCAGAACGTGACTGCGTCGACCTCTCGCTGCACAGCTTCCACTCGTCTTTCTTCGCCGTGGGCGGGAGTGTTGGTCGATTTTTCGCGCTTCGGTTCATCAGCGTCTGGGAGCACAGCTCGGATTGTAGTCATCATCTACCCCAGCGATTCTGTTCTGTGACAGAGAGTCGGGAGTTGTCCGGGGTCCCGCTAAAAGAAAGAGTCAAGAAGGGCTAATGCGATTCACCCGGGGCGAGCGCCGGACTCGCTAGGTGCGTTCAAAAGATTGCTAAGCGCCGTTATCGACCTGCGGTGAGCAGGGCTCGCATCTGTTTGATCTCTGCTTGCTGAGTGTTGATAACCCCTTGAGCCAACTTGAGCGCAGCGGGATTCTTGCCTTCCTTGAGCTCGGTTTGGGCCATCTCGATTGCGCCTTCGTGGTGAGCAATCATCAGTTCGAGGTAGAGCTGATCGAGTTCAGCCCCAGTCGCCTGTGAGAGTTCATTCATCTGTGCCTCGGTCATCATGCCGTTCATGGCAGCACCGCCAGCATCAGCACCGCTCATATCTGCACCGTCCATCTCATGGCCGTCCATCTCACCGCCGCCCATATTCATGCCGCCGTCATCGGTAGCGGTGTCTTCCATCCCCCAATCCTTGACCCAGGTTTTCATCTGCTCAACTTCTGGGGCCTGTGCGTCAGCAATCTGCTGAGCAAGCGCCCTGACCTCAGCGTTTGAGCCTGCGGCAGAGACGGGCTGAGCGAGAATG
>WLLG01000170.1 GCA_009700815.1 Actinomycetota bacterium | reverse complement strand
TGGGCAGGTATGCGCATTACGACGTGGTTGCCTATCAGAGCACCGACATGAAGACGCTTATCATCAGCTACGGGTTTACGGACTTGGCTATGAAAGATGGTTCGCTGATGGCTACTGAGTCCTTCTGCCATGCAGAACACCGCGGTGACCAACCGATAGAAACCACCATCTCGGATGCTGCAACCAGTGCGATCAAGCCAATCGCCGCAAAGGTTGATGTAAGCCTGCGTAACGGAAAGTTGCATCTTGAGCGGCCTCCGACTCCGACGGGCATTGGGATCGAGTTCGCTGACCCCGCCAACGATGCGCTCCCGACTGATCCGAACGACCCCCGCACGGTCGACGATGACGGCGATGGCAACCCAGGCATAACGGTGCACGTCAAGGTGACCGAAGAACTGCAGGGCGATATTTATATTGCTCGTAGGGAAATCTTTCAGTATGAGGTCACCCAGCAAAAGAACCTGTCGCTGATTGGAACGGTTACTGATAACTCGGAGCAACTCATCATTGGGGCCTCAAATCCAATGTTCATTACGCGCGCCGAGTGGATCCAAGTGCCCGATCTGAACAAGAGCCCGATCGTGCTGCTGCCCGTTGAGCAGAGTTGGGATTGTGCCAAGTTGATGGAGCAAAGCCCACAGATTTTCCCAGCAGTCCCCACTGTTGACTGGTAAGAATCTGGCTTCGCGTTTGCCGCAAGATCGAACTCAGTTCTGTTCATTGTGGTGCTGCGGCTAGCCTCGCTGCGTGCTCAAGCTCGTACTCCCCAAAGGTTCCTTAGAAAAAGCCACCATGGAATTGTTCGAGGCTGCTGACTTGTCAGTGCATCGCAGTTCATCTGTGGCCTATAAAGCAACCATTGACGACCCTCGCATCGAAAGCGTCCGAATCCTGCGTCCCCAAGAGATTGCGGGTTACGTAGCCGATGGCCTGTTTGACCTAGGTATCACTGGCCGCGACTGGATCGAAGAAACTGGTTCTGATGTGGTCAGCCTGGGTGAACTTCGCTATTCCAAGGCGACGAGTAAGCCAATAAAGGTTGTGCTCGCTGTGCCCGAGGATTCTGCATACCAGAGTGCCGAGGACCTGCCAGCGGGTGTGCGAGTGTCCACTGAGTACATGGGAATCACGCAGCGCTACTTCGAGTCCAAGGGAGTACAGGCCGATATCCGGCTCTCCTACGGCGCAACCGAGGCCAAGGTTCCCGACATTGTTGATTGCATCGTCGAGATCACCGAGACAGGAAACGCGTTGCGTGCCGCTGGGTTGCGCATTATCGACGAGGTACTGATTTCTTACACCGAACTCGTTGCCAACCGTGCAGCCTATGAGGACCCAGAGAAGCGCCATGCAATGGAGCAGGTCCTGACCTTGCTCCTTGGCGTGATGGAAGCTCGTGGAAAAGTTCTGGTCAAGTTGAACTGTGCAAAGTCTCGCCTTGAAGAGGTCATTGCGGTTCTCCCCGCCATGAAGACCCCCACCGTGAACGAGCTCTACGGCGGCGCTGGGTATGCAGTAGAGACTGTGGTTCCCAAGAATCAGATCAACTTGCTCATTCCGGCGCTAAAAGATGCCGGTGCCACAGATTTGATCGAGCTCTCACTGAGCAAAATCGTTCACTGAGTTTATGGTTCACGAGTTTCGCTGAAGCAGTAAGGGAGCACACCGATGGCAACTCGAGCGACTCAGTCAGGCACAGTTCAGAGCTTTGATGAGTTCGTTGGCCTTGGAACCGTTGTTGACGCTCAGGGCACTGCGTTCAACTTCCATTGCACTGCAATCGCAGACGGCTCTCGCAACATCGCAGTTGGAACCGCAGTCACCTTTGCACTGAAGCAGGGGACACTCGGCCGGGTAGAAGCCGTGCAGATTACGTCCTAGGTAGCTGAGGAGTCAGGTGAGGCGTTTTCAGTGCCCTGCTTCACCTGTACGAACACCATCTGCAGTTGACCAAGTGCTTCGGTCAACATTGGACGGTGCTCTCCGAGTCGATCACCGAGACCATCCAACACAGACCGGAACGCCTCGATGACTGTTGCAGCCTCGGCAAATGCCGGCGGCTCGCCCTCTAAGTAGATCGTGGCCAAATCAAAGAACCGCATCAGATAGTTGGCCAGCATCTCTGCTGCCGGAGTAGCTGCGACCTCTCGGCGTACTCGCATCATCTCATTGAGCTCGGTTTGAAGCTGGTTTCTTTCTTCCTCAGTGAGAGAATCCAAATCCACGCCAATTGCTGCAGCAGCGGCCCGAAGTGGGTCACCACTGAGTCCTTCTTCCACCTCTGCGGCCGGGCTAGCAGCTCGCTGAACTGGTCGTTCGCCGTCGGGTGTCCAGAGCGAGCTCATGGTGATTCTCCAAAGTCTTGGTTGCCGGTTATGCCTATGGGGATTTCAAAGATCCAAACTCAATGCTGTTCGGAGCTAAGCAGGCTGTTACAGTACTAGCTACAACTGAGCAAGAGGGCTCCCGCCCCTCCTGGCCACAGCACGAAATCCCACTTGTGGGAGTCCGTCAGGTGCGATCAGGATCTGATATGCCCACAATAGCCGTGCCAAACAGCACTGTGATTGCCGGTCATTGGCGGGTGCTCGCGCACTCGCCCCTTTCGTTTTTGGGCAGCCGTTCTTGAGCAGTAGTGCTAAATCCAATGCGATCCCTGCAGAATGGACGTGATGTTGAGGAGTAACCAGTCATAGCTGCTTCACCTGGAGACGAAACTCGGACCAATGACAGGATCCGAGCCCGCGAGGTTCGATTAATCGATCCCGACGGACAGCAACTCGGAATCAAGTCTTTGCCCGAGGCACTGTCTATCGCTCGATCGATGGATCTTGATCTTGTGGAAGTGGCCCCAGAGGCCAGACCTCCTGTTTGCCGAATCATGAACTTCACCAAGTTCAAGTACGAGGCACAGCAACGAGCAAAAGAGTCGCGTAAGAAGGCCACAAACATCATCGTCAAGGAGATGAAGTATCGCCCCAAGATTGGGAGCGGAGACTTCGAAACCAAGACGAGGAAAGTTGCTCAGTTCTTAACTGAAGGCCACAAAGTCAAAGTCACGATCATGTTTCGAGGCCGAGAAATGCAGCACCCAGAACTTGGGCGACGCATCCTTGACCGAGTAGCAGCAGAAGTAGTCAATGTCGGCAAGGTCGAAATCATGGCCAAGCAAGACGGGCGCAATATGACCATGGTCCTTGGGCCAGACAAAAAAGCCCAAGACATGGTGAAAGCTCAGGAAAAGAAGGCAAGTGAGGCTGCAGCAGCAGCGGAACATGCTGAAGAACGTATGGACGCCATCATGGCGGATGCCACACCAGAGGCACCCGAACTAGTGGGAATCAGCGCCGATGGGCACACAGCTCAAGAAGCACAAGAAGTCGAAACCGTAGAATCCGCAGAAGAAGTCGAAGCCGCTGAAGTAGTTGAGGAAGTCCTCGAAGCCGAAGCAGAGATCGAACTAGAAGCAGAGATCGAGGCTGTAGCCGAGGTCGAAGAAGTAGTTGAAACACAAGAAGTTATTGAAGAAGCAGAAAACGAAGCAGAGCCGGCCGTTGTCGGTGAAGCCAACTGATCCGCATCAGACAGAGGAAAAACAATGCCAAAGATGAAGACACATTCCGGAGCCAAGAAGCGTTACAAGGTCACCGGCACAGGAAAGATCACCCGACGCAAGGCCGGGCTGAATCACATCCTTGAAAAGAAGTCCCCAAAGCGCAAGCGTCGCCTTGCTGGCTCTAGCGAGTTGTCCCCTGGTGATGCCCGTCGTGCTCGCCGGTTGCTAGGTCTCTAGTCCAGCAGAGTCTTTAGTCCAGCAGAGTCTCTAGTCCAAAAGGGTTTGTAGACCAACCGGATCGCTGATCCGGAGCTGATTTTTCGTCACATCTAGTAGAAGGAGCGCCCAGTGGCACGTGTCAAGGGTGGAGTTCACGCAAAGAAGAAACGTCGCGCCGTACTCGGCAAGGCAAAGGGTTATTACGGAAACCGGAGCCGCAGCTTCCGGTCCGCAAACGAAGCCGTCATGCACGCAGGGCAGTACGCCTTCCGTGACCGTCGCGCACGCAAGGGCGAGATGCGTCGGCTCTGGATTCAGCGCATCAACGCAGCGTGCCGAATTCATGGCATGAGCTATAGCCGCTTCATCAACGGGCTGAACTTGGCCGAGGTTGAAGTTGACCGCAAGGTGCTTGCAGACCTCGCCGTTCGTGACGATGACGCTTTTGCGGCGCTCGTCAAGGTGGCGCAGGCCGCTCTAGCGGCAGCCCCTCAGTCCGCTGACGACAGTGAGCCTGCAGGAGCCGAGAGCTGAGCGCTCTCAGTCCCACCAACCCAGAACTTCAACGGCTGCGGCGCCTTTCTCGGCGCCGCAGTACGCGTTCCGAGGAAGGTGCATATCTCATTGACGGTCCGATCTTGCTCGCCGAGGCGTTAGCGGCAGAAGCAGAGATCGAGTCAATTTACGTTGAGCCCGAAGCTCTTAACCATGAGGCAATCTGGGCTGCACGTGCAGCACAGGTTCGGGTAAAGGAAGTCACCAGAGGTGCCCTCCGTAAGGTTCTCGAGGTTGCAGCACCCCAAGATATGGTGGCGGTCGCAAAGCAGCGACAAGCTGATGTTGCGGACTTGATTGCTCTGGCAGTGGCCACGAACAGGCCTCTCCTGGTGCTTGTGGAACTAGCTGATCCGGGAAACGCAGGCACCCTCATCCGCGTAGCCGAGGCGGCTGGTTGTGCCGGGGTCGTCATGACTGAACGGACCGTGGATCTCTACAACCCAAAGACGGTTCGAGCTACAGCCGGCGCAGTGTTCCGTGTGGCAGTAGCCGAGAATGTTGACGTCGAACAGTTGTTGACAGACTGTTCCTCGGCGGGACTTGCAACCTGGGCCACGGTGGTCGATACGGGGATACTCGCTGAACAAGCACCTCTTCAAGCCGCTGGTGCGCTGTTGTTGGGTAGCGAGGCCCATGGCCTAGATCAGAATCTGGTTCAGCGGTGCACCCTTGCGGTCTCGATTCCGATGGATGGTCAAGTTGAGTCGTTGAACGCTGCTGTCGCAGGGTCAGTATTTCTCTTTGAGGCTGCGCGTCAACGTCGAACAGCCGGAGTACATTTTGAATCCGCGGCCGGAACCTTGCCGCTGACTGAGAAACAGGAATGACTCCGAGGCCGAACACCAAGATGCAGGACACCTAGGAATGACAGTTGACCCACAACAGATAGCCGTTGAGGGTGCTGCCGCGTTTGTTGCTGCGGAATCGCTCGCCGAGATTCACGAATTAGAACTTCAGTACCTTGGGCCGCAATCTCTGTTGAGCGGCATGAAGGCTTCGTTCCGGGACCTCGAACCTCAAGAGCGCAAAGCGCTTGGTTCGCAGATGAACGCCGCCCGGCAGCAGCTCGAACTTGCAGCGCAAGACTCAAGGTCGAAGCTCGAGTCAGCCGCTCGCGCAGCCCAGCTTGCGACTGAACGCGT
>WLLG01000017.1 GCA_009700815.1 Actinomycetota bacterium | reverse complement strand
GGCTGGGTTAATCGCGAAAGTTTCCGAACTGTAGAGGGATTTCAAAATCGTGTTCCTTGCAGGCTGCAATGATCCCTTGCAGGTCATCTCGCTTCTTTGCAGTGACTCGAATCTGCTCGCCTTGGGTCTGAGATTGTGAACCCTTGATGCCAAGCTCCTTGATGAACTTGTTCAACTGCCGAGCCTTGTCAGAACTAATGCCAGCAACCAGATTCACAATCTGTCTTGCCGTGCCGCCAGAGGCCTCTTCAACTTTTTCGTAGCTGACAGCTTTGAGGGAAACCTGGCGTTTCACGAGCTTCTCTTCGAGGACTTGCCTGACAGCGCCAAGGCGGTCGGTGCTAGCTGAGCGAAGGGTGATGGTTGCTTCTTCGAGCTCGATTGTTGAGTTGGTGTTCTTGAAGTCGAATCGATTGACAATCTCGCGCATGGCCTGATCTACGGCGTTGCGGATCTCTTGATGATCTACTTCTGAGGTGATGTCGAAGCTGGGCATGAGGGCTTGGCCTTCTAGTGGTAGCGGAACGATAAAGAAATTACGTAGTGCATAGAGCTGCATGGAGCCGCTCTGATCTTGCCAGAGATTCCCCTAAATTCCCCGGATTCTGGCGGGAATCAAAGAAGACTCGGTGCTCAGCTTTCTGCACGAGGCTGAGCAACGCTATCGTGACCGCCCACGGGTCGGTGCCCGAGCGGCCAAAGGGAGCAGGCTGTAAACCTGCCGGCATTGCCTACGAAGGTTCGAATCCTTCCCGGCCCACTACGACGCCTCTTCGGGGGCGTCGTTTGTTTTTGGTAGCTGCTGTTGACCGTGGTCGCCAGGCTTAGAGCAGAAGTTCCATCAGCGTGACATCAAGCCACTTTCCAAATTTTCTACCCACTTCTCGTTCATGACCCACTGCTTCAAATCCGCATTGGGCATGCAAGGCAATCGAGGCTTCGTGGCTGGCAACAATTCTGGCCATCACTGCGTGAAATCCGTGTGCTCTTGCTGTCTCGACGAGGGAGCCCAACAAGAGCTTGCCAACTCCGAGCTGCTGAAAGTCCTCGTGCACATACACCGAGTCCTCGACAGTGGTTGAGTATGCGGCTCGGTCTCGGTAGGGGGAGAGCGCCGAGTAGCCCACGACGCGGCCATCCTCGTTCACTGCAACCAGAACGATTCGCGCCCCCGATCGATCCTCTATCCACTCCTCTTGGTCGGCCAAACTGCGCGGCACCAAATCGAACGTGGCAGTAGACGTGAGTACGACAGGGTTGTAGATAGCCATCATCTCTGAGGCGTCTTGGGCAACAGCGGGTCTGATCTGCACGATGGAAAGGTACCCCCGCAGAGGGGTCGACGTGTGGTTGCGCTCAGAGGGGAGTTGGGGCGGCGTTCAAGATGGCAGTGGGCTCAATGATTTTGAGGGCACCCGTCATCTCTTCAAGTTGTGCCCAAGATGTCACGCTTGGTGAGTCTGTTAGCAGAATGATCTGTTGATGTTGCGATCCGCGAACCATCACTTCGAGCAGTGCAGGAAGCACGCCTGACTCGATGTTGACGAACGGCTCGTCAAACAAGGCAGGGAAGCTTTCCCCAGACACGGCAAGGTTGCGAAGGTTTCCCAAATGCGTCACGACTGCATGAGCCGTTGCGGCGGTGTCATCTAGAGCATGGTGGTCCTCGTGACCCCCCGCTGGATGGACCTCTTGTCGAAGCTTGGCGGCCGCAGCAATCTCGTGGTAATTCTCTCCGGCCCACTGCACGTCGATACTCCCCGCTAGGGCAGCCCAGCGCTGAGCGGCAAAGCGGTGCTCTTCTGCGGCGGCAATCAGACGGCGTCGACCCGTATCGGAAGAGAGCAGGCTATTGACCCGCTGTAGATGGAAGCCCAGATACGAATGTGCTCCAGCCTCGGCTAGCGCGGCGGCTTCTCGTCTGCGTGCTGATTCCATGCGGCGCCAATAGACCAGTGAGACCAACACTGCACCGCAGGCAATTGCGGCTAGGGGAATCACTCCGAGTGTTCCAGAAAGTCTGGCCATCGGCACCGAGAGCAACGCAGCAAATCCTGCCACCATGAACGTGGCTCTCCGAACGGTTTCGTTCTGATCCTGACTGCGCTCAAAGTTCTGGTGGTGAGTCTCGATCCGTTCGATGACTGCTGCATCCTCCACGCTAGAACCAACTGCGTCTGCCTCTTCCTCGAGCCTTCGTTGAGCACTGCTAAGAGCTTCTGCGGCTACCCAGAGTTGTTTCTGGTCCAGCCGCGCAAGTTGTTGGATGAATTCGTCTCGCGCTGCAGATTCGGCCAAATCCTGAGCATTGAACCGCATGGCCCGTCGTGCCCGGTGATGGTCAAGACCAGCGCGTGACAACAGGTTGATCGCGCCAGTTGCGTCTGTGAACTGCGCAGTCACATCAAGTCGAGCATCGACGTCGATCACTCGGTGGGCGGAGTTGTTCGGCCGAAAGATGGCGAATCGATTGCCGTTAGCTGCGAGTAGTTCTAGGTGCACCCCACTGCGGGAATTCCCCAACGCACCGACAAATTCATTGACGAGGCCATCTCGTTCCATCTGGCCTAACCCGGCAATGACGGTCAGACGCGGATGAAGGTCAAACGAAATGCTGTTGTCTCCAGATTCAATGACAAGGCGTTCGAACTGCACAGCTGCTGTATCGACACGTAGTGCGCAATCCTTGAGTCCGAACCAGTGAGAGCGTCAATTCCTTCGGCTTCTTGTCGCCCCCGACCTTGTCCCGCTAGTCTCGGCATCCGGTCCCAAGCCTCGTGCGATGGCCACGCCCCCTTAGCTCAGTCGGTAGAGCGCTTCCATGGTAAGGAAGAGGTCGTCAGTTCAATTCTGACAGGGGGCTCGCAGTTCGGCCCTGAGTCATCAGGGGCCAAGAGTAAAGTGGACTGTGCCCACAGGGCGGCGTAGCTCAGATGGTCAGAGCACTCGGCTCATAATCGAGGGGTCGCCGGTTCAAGTCCGGCCGCCGCTACTAACTCAGTAGTCATGCCTGTAGCAATCAAGCCAGAATGAATAATCCACCCCCTCTACCTTGGGGGATGGGTTGTTTATCTGGCTGTTTTCACTGTTTCTGGGGCCACTCTTGGCAACTCGGGAATCTTCGGTTTGTTCTTGGGCGCAGTTGCCGCCACACTATGGGCCTGCCTTGTAGCCGATCGGCCAGGCTGAACTCTCTCTACAGGAGCAATACCAGATGGCCTCCGACAAGCGCATCAAAGTGACGCTCGAGTGCACCGAGTGCAAGCGTCGTAACTACATCACCAAGAAGTCCAAGGTGAATGACCGTGAACGTATCGAACTGAACAAGTACTGCAGGTTCGATCGCAAGCACACCATGCACAAAGAAACGCGCTAGAGACAAGCACTGTTTCTAGGCCTGTGATGCAGCCTCGAACTCGGAAGCCTGCTGACACAGAAGACTCCTCTGCCCTAGTGGAGCGACCGCTGCCTCGAGTGCAGGATGAACTCTCTAGTTTGGTTGCTGCGGCCCAACAGGGTGATGAATCAGCTTTCGAACTACTTGTTCAGGCCACATACGTGCAGACCTACACGTTGGCGGTTCGCCTGACGGGCAATTCCGAAGATGCGCGAGACGTCACGCAGGAGGCTTATCTCAGGGCGTACCGAGCCCTGCCAAAGTTTCGCGGCGAGTCCCAATTCTCCACCTGGATGTACCGAGTGACAGCGAACTGTGCCTCTACGCAGATGCAACGCCGTGTTCGCCACCGGCACTCAAAGCTGCCAGAGACGGACGAACTGATTGATCTGCGCAGTGAGTACAACCCCGAGCTTCGGGCAGAAGCGGGGGACCTACGCAACCGCCTCCTAGTTGCGCTCGACACCTTGCCGCCCAAGCTTCGTGCGGTAGTAGTGCTGAGAGATGTCTATGAGATGTCCCATGAGGACATCGCTTCCGAACTGGGGATTTCAACCACAGCTGCAAAGGTTCGCTTGCATAGAGCCAGACATCGCTTGCGCTCAGAGTTGTTCCCCGAACTTGATCAGGTGCAATCCCGTGCGGTGTGAGGACGCTGCGGTGGCCGTATCGGAATCGATTGAGGCTGAACTGCCGATGCCCAAAACAGCGGCACGTCATGTGGATCGGTGTCTTCGCTGCCAAGCAGAGCAAGCTCAGTACAAGAAGGTGTTTCGCGGTATGGGCTCCCTGCGTTCAGCAGAGATTGATCCCGGGCCACAAATGGTAACGGAGATTCTCCAGTATTTGCAGAGTCGGACGTCTCGCAACCCTATTCAGTCAGCTTGGGATCGGCATCGTGTCGCCTATGTTGCAGCAGTTACAGCGACGGCAGCGGCAGCAACTGCAGCGGGAGCGATTGCTCTTGCTGCACGCGCCCGTCGGCCTGCCCCTGCCTGACAGCAGCATGACAGCAGCCTGACAGCAGCATGACAGCGGGCCGCAACGGCGAGAAGTTCGGAGCAAGACAGGCTCTCGTGTAGCCCTTGGGCCTTTCACGGTCTAACCTAGAGCAGTCTGATCTGGCTTGGACGCGAAACCTTGGTTTCGTTATGGGCTAGAGCAGTACAAAGGGCAGTGGCTCAATTGGCTAGAGCACCGGTCTCCAACACCGGCGGTTGTGGGTTCGAGTCCCACCTGCCCTGCTCACTTGTTGCTGTTGTTTGTTGGGGCTTTCGGGCCTGGTATTCAGCAGAATTATTAACTTCCGGAGAGGTACTCGCCGTGTCGATGAACCGAGAGCAAAAACGAGCTGCGCAGAAGGGTGGTCAGGTTAATCCTGACGGCTCCCAAACTGCTGTGCGTGACCGAAAGGCACCCGCTCAGCATCTGAAGTCTGAGCGCACAAAGCCCATGCAGTTCATCCGAGAGGTGCGAGCTGAGCTCAAAAAGGTTGCTTGGCCGACTCGGGACGAGGTGCGTCGGTATTCCATCATTGTGCTGGCAGCCCTCATTGTCTTTACTGCCTTCGTATTTGGGATCGACTTCCTCTTCGAGCGGCTGTTCAGATTTATTACCGATCCTGCAGCTGAAGGTGCTCTCGCCGCCACGGTGAGCCAAGTCTCAGCCTTTGCAGCTAGCGGCTACTAGCCATCGAACTATCCACCCTCAATGATGAGGCCTGCCGAAGCCGGCAGTGCTGACCACGGAGAATCTGAACGAATGACTGATGATGACGGAGCAAGCGTGACTGATAGTGAACAAGAGATCGTTGAAGAATTGATCGAAGAAGCGATTGTTGAAGAGATCGTTGAAGAATTGATCGAAGAAGCGATTGTTGAAGAGATCGTTGCCGAGGAGGTGGCCGAGGTCCTCGCAGAGGAGGAACTGCTAGCGCAGGCGGCCGCTGCTGCAGCCGAGGCTGCAATTTCGCCTTACGACAAGCCGGGCAAGTGGTACGTCCTACATACCCAGTCGGGATATGAGAACAAGGTCCGCCAAAACATCGAGGCCCGAACCCGGTCGATGGCAATGGATGCAAAGATCCACGAGGTCGCCATTCCCATGGAAGAGGTGACCGAATTCAAAGCTGGCAAGAAGGTCATCGCACAGAAAAAGATGTTCCCCGGCTACTTGATTATCCGCTGCTCGCTCGACGATGACAGCTGGTACGTGATTCGCAATACTCCAGGAGTCACTGGCTTTGTCGGTGCCGGAAACAAGCCCTCTCCGCTGTCTCGTAGAGAGGTCGAAGAGTTTATTCGCACTGCGGATAGCCCAACCGATGACTCGCCCAAGCGTGCACGTCCTCGTCTTGAATACGAGTTGAACGAGACAGTGCGCGTCAAGGAAGGTCCATTTGCTGACTTCTCCGGATCGGTGGTCGACATCGATGAGGACCATATGAAGATGAAGGTTCTCGTCAATATCTTCGGCCGTGAAACCCCTGTTGAACTCGAATTCTCTCAGGTGGCAAAGCTCTAATTTGAGCTCATTGTGGCCCCGGCAGGTCGCCGGGTTGCTACAGGTGCACTCTATGCACCACACTTACACGTCGTCCCTGGGCCCCGTAGCGCGTTTGCGTCCGGATGGTTGCCCTTCTGCAGGAAGTGAAAAATGGCCAAGAAAAAGGTCGTAGCCCTTGTAAAGATCCAGATTCCCGCCGGACAGGCCTCGCCTGCTCCGCCCGTAGGAACCGCGCTTGGTCCCCACGGTGTGGCGATTATGGACTTCTGCAAGGAGTACAACGCAAGAACAGAAGCACAGCGCGGAACAATTGTTCCGGTCGAGATCTCGATCTTTGAGGATCGCACCTTTAGTTTCGTTACCAAGACTCCACCAGCTCCTGTGCTGATTCGCGAGGCGCTTGGTTTGGCGAAGGGTTCTGAAACCCCAGGTCGTGGATCAATCGCAGAGATCACCGACAGCCAGCTTGAAGACATCGCAAAAATTAAGCTGCCCGACCTGAACACCGACGATCTCGAGGCTGCCAAGTTGCAGATCGCTGGTACTGCTCGCTCAATGGGTATCCGCATCGCTGAGTAATTCGTTCAGGCAATAAGTTCATAGCAGTACGGCCCCGAGAGGAAGACCTCGCCTCCGGACCCGCCGACATGAGGGAGACCATCCATTTAGGAGATCGACATGGCATTTCATGGCAAAAAGTTTGATGACGCCGCAAAGCGTTTCGACCGAGACAACTTCCACACGCCGGCCGAGGCCGTGGCAGTAGTGAAGACAATCGCCACCAAGAACTTTGACGAGTCAATTGACCTTGCTATCCGCCTAGGCGTTGACCCTCGCAAGCCCGATCAGATGGTGCGTGGCACAGTTGCTTTGCCGGCAGGAACAGGCAAAGACGTGCGTGTGGCCGTGTTTGCTCAGGGTGAGGCTGCTGCAGCCGCCACTGCCGCTGGCGCAGAGTACGTCGGCGCTGAAGACCTTGCAGCCCTCATCGAGGGCGGCATGATGGACTTTGACGTCACCATTGCTACCCCTGACCTGATGCCGCTAGTCGGCCGCCTCGGTAGAGCACTCGGGCCCCGTGGCTTGATGCCCAACCCAAAGACCGGCACCGTAACCCCCGACCCTGCGAAAGCAGTTGAGGAGTTCAAGGGCGGCAAGGTCGAGTACCGCACAGACCGCCACGGCAACGTTCATGTGCCAATCGGGCGTGCCAGCTTTGAGCCGACTGCGCTGAACGACAACTTCTTGGCAGTGATCGAAGAACTGCAGAAAGCAAAGCCCTCCTCCTCGAAGGGGCGCTACTTCAAGAAGGTCACCCTGTCTTCAACTATGGGACCTGGGATTCGCGTGGACGTCAACAAGCTTGATCGGCCTGAAGAGGTCTAACCAACCCCCAGCAGGTCTAGTACTGCCAAGTGGCAGGACTAACGACTGCGCTAACCCACCGTCGTAGTTGCGCCGTTGGACACAGCAACGCGCTGCTTGCCACCCGTCTTGGCTTGGTAGAGCGCAACATCTGCTGTTCGAAGGAGGGCGGCAGGTTCGCTCTTGCTGTCGCCCAAAGCAACTCCTGCGCTCGCACCGATCTTGCCGGTGAATTCCCCACCAGCGGCTGGCAGAGCCACGGCGCTAATGAGTCGTTCTGCGATCTCGGCAGCCTCGCTCGAGTCAGTGATTCCGGGGCAGAGAACTGCGAACTCATCACCGCCTAAGCGAGCCACAAAATCGATTTCCCGAACTGAGGCGTTGATACGCCGAGAAATTTCGACCAGCATCAGATCGCCTACCTCATGGCCGTACTCGTCGTTGACGGGCTTGAAGTCATCGAGGTCGATGTAGAGCACTGCAATAGGACCTTGCTGGGCTGCAAATACTTGACTTAAACCCTTGCGATTCAGTAGTCCTGTTAGTCCATCGTGCTGGGCATCAAAGCGCAGCGCACCCTTTGACTGATGGTCCGCTACGGCCAGAGCCGTGAGCCGGACTGCTTGGTGTATGAGGCGCTGAGGACCCGAGATCAAACCCATGGCGGGCTCGCTCCACAGAACAATGCATGCTCCGATTTGCTTTGACCCAGGTAGCGCAACCGGAAGCAGGCTCACGGCACCAAACTTCTCTCCTAGCTCTTTGGTTGCCTGCCCTTGCAGATCGAGGATCTGCTGAACCTGACCGGTCTCTCGCGCCAGAGCCAACAACTCAGTCGGCGCATCGGGCAGGCCCTCGGAATCTGGAGCAGTGTGAGAGGTAGTGGCCCCGTCCTCCCAGTAGACAATCTGTGTGCGGGTGCCATCAACGCTGCAGTCCACTAAGCGAGCAAGCACGGGGAGGACGCTGTCGAGTGGCGCACTCTGGCCAAGTAGGTCAATAGCAGTTGCAAGGTCGCTCAGGTCACGGCCAAAGCGACCAAGGCCGAGCAGGCCCCCAATCTCTGGGTCTTCAAGAAAGTTACATAGCTGCACATCGGCGCGCACGTAATCGCCCTCTGCAGTTGCGATTCGAATGCTCGTGGAATCCGGTCTCCAAGAAGGATCAAAGTTCGCCTGATAATCCGAAGCGTGATCCGCGTGAAACTCAATGGACTGAGCGGCTAACTCAAAGTCTTCAGGATGAATCAAGTCGGTCATGTTTCGACCCACGAGAGTTGACCACCCAAAGATCAGGTAGGAAGTCTCAGAGGCCCATTCGATTTGAAAATTTCGGTCGATCATGACCGAGAAATGACCGTTTGCCCGAGATACTGCTCTTCCAAGGCGAAGAAGCTGCTCTTCTGATTCAGCTTCTGATCGGTCACGCACGCTACAAGTATCGCCCACTTAGCAGAATTTATTGATAATTCGCTGAGGATTTCTACTGCTACGAGTTGCTCAGCGAGTTTTTGAGTCGTTTGGCCCACATCGTGTTGAGTCCTCATGGGATTCTTTGGCAGATTCAAGCACTGAGATGTGCGTATGTCCTGTCTCCAGCGTAAAGTCGACTCTCGATGGAATCAGTCAAGGCAACATCGGCAGAACCCCTCCTACCGCAGCGCTCCGCAGCCGACCTTGCGATGCTCCGGTTCCTGCGGATCAACCCGGATGCCCCGCCAAAGAGCATTTTTGGATCCGAGAATGCCTTTGGGAAATCAATCGCAGTCTCTGCCATGCGATGCACCGTTACGTACCTCTTGTTGCCACTTCTCGCGCCAATTGTTGATCTCACTCACGGAGTCACCAAGCCAATCGTTGGGCTGCTGCTGGGCGCCATCTCGATGACGGCAATTGCATTATCAATGCGCAGGTTCTTTGCCTCAAACCATAAGTGGCGGTGGGGCTACTCAATCGTAGGTGGCAGCATTTTTGTGGCCCTTGTTGTCATGGCACTCTTCGACATTCGCGAACTGTTTCTTCTCTAACCCGGGGTAGGGGCTACGTTGACGCTATGAATATTTTCGGTCGAAATGTGCTGCTGACAGGTGCGAGCGGAGGACTCGGTCAGGCCATCGCCAAAGAACTGCATCAGCGCGGAGCCAGACTCACGCTGACTGGTCGGCGTGTCGAGGAACTTGAGGCACTCGCTGAACAAACCCAGGCTCAGGTCCTCGTTGCGGATCTCTGTGATCCTGCAGGCCTTGAGCAACTCGTCGAGGCATCACGTGACTGCGACGTGCTGATCGCGAATGCGGGCATGGGTTCTGATGTAGCAATTGCCCAGATGACTGCGCAAGAGGTTGACCGGTCAATTGATGTCAACCTGCGTGGCCCAATTCTGATGGCCACGGCATTTGCCCAAGCTCACATGGAGCGTCAGGCCGGTGGGCAGATTGTCTTCATCGGATCGCTCTCAGGCGTGATCGCTACCCCAAATACTCGGATGTACAACGCAACCAAGTTTGGCCTTCGTGGGTTCTCACTCTCGCTGCGAGAGGACTTGTCGAGTGCCGGTATTGGCGTCTCGATCGTGGAGCCGGGCTTTATTTCCGAGGCTGGGATGTTTGCCACCTCGGGTATTGAGTTGCCGGCGGCCGTCCGAAAGAAGACTCCGGCCGATGTTGGCCGCTGCGTGGCCAAGACCATTGAATCGAATCCCGCCGAAGCATTCGTAGCTCCGATCGAACTGCGCCTGGCAGCCACGCTCGGAAGCTTGGCCCCCGGACTTTCATCCATGATCCAACGTCGAGCTGGGACAGCGGACATGACTGATACCCGCAGCAATTCCTGAAGCTCTCAGAACCCGCGTCTGTTTCTGTGCCTGAGCCTGCGCTGCGTTAGGGCGTGTCGTGCATGAGGTCGCCCATTCCGAGACAAATCTCAGTCGCCATCGCCATGCCACCGGGCAGGATTCCCATTCCAAAGAACCCGTGCACCATGTCGTCATAACACCGGTACCGAGTCGGTACACCGGCCTCCACGAGCATCTCTGCATAGCGTCGGCCTTCGTCTCGCAGTGGATCAAATCCAGCTGTGACAATCAGTGCGGGGGCGACTCCCGCCAGATCAGTCTGTTCAATCGGCGAGGCAAGGGGTGAGTCCCAATCGCTCTGATCGGGTAAATAGGTTGACCGAAAGAACTCCATGGAATCTCGGGTCAGGAAGAACCCTTTCGCAAAGATCTCATGCGAGGCCTCGCGAAGGTAGGCGTCAGTAGCGGGATAGATCAGACACTGCGCCACTGGGGCCGGTACATCAGTATCTCGAGTGACTTGAGCAACCACAGCGGCAAGGTTGGCGCCAGCGCTGTCGCCCATGACCCCGACGCGACCTGGCTCGATTGAGAGCTCAGATGCGTGATCATTCACCCACCTGTAGGCAGCCACGGCATCATCAATCCCTGCAGGGAAGGGGTGTTCGGGTGCTAGCCGGTAGTCCACTGCAACCACGATGCATTCGCTCTCATCGGCGAGTAGGCGGCAGGACCCGTCGTGCGTGTCAAGGTCGCCGGTAACCCAGCCACCGCCGTGCAAGTACACGATTGCAGGAGCAGCTTCGGGCAAGCCAAATCGTCGATAGATCCGAACGGGTATATCTCCTGCAGGGCCGGGGACTCTGCGGTCGACCACATGCAGCCCTGTGCGCACTGGCATACCAAGAGCAGCTCCTCGGCGCATAGCTGTGCGTCGCTCCGCCACCGACTCCGGCTGGCCATCACTGCGAATGCCCAGTCGCTCGGACAGAACAAGCATGGCCTGAACGCGCCGGTTGAGCACGCGACCATCTAGAACAATGGGCGGTGCGCTAATCAGTCGATCAATAATTGGGTCAGGCAATGCCAAGATGGCCTGGACGACACGGGTGGCCAAGCTTCTGCGTTCGCTCATATTCCCAAACAGTAGGCCGGTTGGCAGTCCGTCGGCACGGTGAATCAGCGAGATAGCGTTACAGAGTGATTCTTATCGGAACGCACTGCTACGGGTGAAGCCGCTCTTTGAGTTCCGCAACCTGAGCGTGAGCATCGCTGGGTCTGAGGTACTGCACCGGATCAGTTTGGTGATACCTGACTCAAAGCTCACTGTCATTGCAGGTGCTTCTGGATCGGGAAAGTCCACGCTGCTTCGCTGCTGCAACCGTCTTGAGGTTCCGAGTGCGGGGACGGTGAGTTATCTGGGACAAGAGATTGCCTCACTCGACCCGTTACTCCACCGCCGTCGCGTGGCAATGGTGTTTCAACATCCAGTCACTTTCCCAGGTTCGGTCCTTGAGAATCTGCAGGCGGCCTGCCCGGGACTCGCGGTTCGGGCCGCAGAGGAATTGTGCGATCGAGTATCAATCAAGCGTGAGCTGCTTGATCGAGAGGCGGACTCGCTCTCGGGTGGCGAAGCGCAGAGAATGGTGATCGCTCGAGCGCTAGCAGCACAGCCGCAGGTGCTCCTTGCCGACGAGCCAACATCTGCGCTCGATGGGGATGCCACTGAGCGCATGGAGGAACTTGCTCTGTCGCTTCTAGATCAGGGCATCGCAGTGGTATGGGTGACACACGATCGCGCACAGATCAGTCGACTGGCTCAGCATCTGGTGGTGCTCAAGTCTGGCGAACTGTTGTTTTCTGGTTCGGCAGATGACCCTGATGCGGCGAGTGCCATCGATGAGTCATGGTTCAACAAGGAGGAATAGTGGGGCAGTTACATGAGTGAGCAAGTGGTGGGTTGGAGTTCGCTCATCGTGTCCTTGGTGTTTGTGCTCATTGCTCTGGCAGTTACTGCAGGCGAGCATCTTGGCTTAACCCGACCAATTCTGGTTGCTCTAGTCCGCTCTCTAGCGCAGATGGCACTAGTTGGATTCGTGCTGGTGCCAATTGTGAATCCGCAGACACCAATGATCTGGTCTTGGCTTTGGGTGCTAGCCATTGTGGTCTTCGCAGCAGTCACCACTGCAAGGAGAACCAGAGAGATCCCCGGAATGTTTTCTCTTGCCTTACTGGCGCTCGGTGCCGTTGGATTCGTTGGGTTGGGGATTGTGTTTGGACTCGGCGTGTTTGAGTTGCAGGGTCGAACATTGGTTCCCGTAGCCGGGATGCTTATCGGGAACTCCATGAATTCAGCCGTTGTTGCCTCCAATCGGGTAAGCGAATCGGTGGCTAATCAACGAAGCGAGATTGAAGCCGGCCTTGCACTAGGGATGACCGTCAAGTTGGCATCACGTCGGTTCATTCGTTCCTCGTTGCGCACCGCAATCTCTCCGCAGGTGGAACAGACTGCAGCGCTGGGAATAATTGTTCTACCCGGCACCATGACTGGGCTGATTCTGGCTGGGGTTGAACCGTTTGCCGCTGTTCGCACCCAACTCGCGTTGATGTACGTGATTCTTGCCGGGGTAGTTATTGCTGCGAGCATCACTGGCTTGGGAACCCTTGCCAAGCTCACCACGCGGGACAATCGCATCCTCAAATTATCCAGAACGAACTAACGCAGCAGTGACCTATCGCAGTCAGATCTGCGCAAGCAGGCAGCGCAGGCAGGCTGGGGCGCTGGCCTGTCGTGTGAACGCGACTATGCCTCGGAAGCCTCAAGGCGTTCGCGAAGCCAGTCGGCGAACATAGCCTCGTCCCACTCTCCGGACGCGACCGCGACAACAGCGTGTTCGGCATCGGCGACCTCGGGCTAGTTGGACCATTCGATGTCGTTGAGTATCAGGAAGTACCTCATAGCCACCCACGCAACCCTCTTGTTGCCGTCGGGAAGCGGGTGGTTCTTCGCTAGACGCACCAGGAGGAGGGCCGCTTTCGTGACGAGGTCGGGGTAGAACTCCTCGCCGCCGAATTCGGCGCTCGGAGCGTGCAAAGCCGAGTCGGCGAGATCAAGGTTCGCGATCCTCAGAACGACGGCCTCGTTGAGACCGGTGACTTCAGCTGCAATGCCGACGTAGTCGGCTAGATCGAGGTACTCGACAATCACTTCGCAAGGCGCTCGAGGAGTTCGCGGTCTTCCTCGATGATCTCGCGGATACGAGCCTTAAACTTGGGATCGCGGCTACGAGCTGCGACAGCGTCGGCGAGAGCGTCCTTGATGGTCTCATTGACGCTCTTGCCGGACACTCGCGCCAAGGCCTCGGTATCGGCGGCGAGTTCGTCGGGAAGCCGGACAGTCATGTTCTTCGTCATGGTGTCATGGTAGCACGCTATCATGACGATTCGCTCTCACACTTTGGGCGAGCGCGGGTTCGTATCAGCACGACACCAGCCAAGATTTCATCCAAGAATGTTGACGAACTTGGATGACACTGGTCGGCGAAGAAGCGCTAAAAATCAAGCTTCTCGGGACCGGTCGGCACTGCTCGAACCGCTCAAAACCAATTCAGCGCTGCTCTGGGCTCAGGTTGTTGCTGGGGGATTGCAAACCCAGGCATCATCCGGGAACGCCGGGTAGTCAGACTGAATCTGCCCTACGCCATCTCCAAGACCGAGTCCTGAACAAGTTGCGCTAGCCACGAGCTCGCTGCTGGCACGCACCAGAGTGAAGGCATACGGTGCTGCGAGTGGGATTCCAGCGCAGCTGCCATTTTCGGAAAGAGACAGCGTTGCAATGTCGAGCGCCACTGTCAGGTTGCCCTTGACGTTCGGGGTTCCGCTAAAGGCAAAGTCAGGGGCGCCAACAACTGCTGAGTTGTAGCAGCCTGCGGCCAGCCAATCGCCGCTTGGAGGCGTCATAGGACTGCACGCACCCAGCCCAGCCGCGAGCGCAGCCAAAACCACAGAAAGAACAACCAGATTTCTGGAACGATTCACTTGGCCCCCCAAAATGATAAGTCCGCTTTCTGCGGAATCCGCTGCTTTGAAAGTTAAACGCCAGAATCGTCTTCATGCAAGCAAAAGCACAGTTTTGTTCCAGAAGATTCGGTTCTGAGGCTTAGCTCGGGCGTAGCTCGTTCAATTCCGCTGTGTTCTCCCGGGTGACTAGGTCCACAACTTTTTGTTCTAGGCCAGTCAGTTCTTCCAAGTAATCCAGTGGCACTGGCATGCCCTCGATATGTGGCCAGTCGGAACCAAAGATCACTCGCTCGGGACCCATCAGTTCTAGGAGTTCATGCACGTTGTCCTCCCAGAACGGGTTGATCCAAATATGCCTACGAAATGTTTCGATTGGGTCTTCCGGGAACCAACCCGACATTTTGTGACCCAATGCGTCTAAGCGGTGAAACAATCCGCGTAGGAACCCTGCGCCGTTCTCCACCGAGGCGATTCGCAGGTTAGGGAAGCGATGAAAGAGTTGGTCAGTAATGAGCGAGGCCAAGAAATCCTCGATCGGACGTTCGAGCTGCAGCATCTTGATGGGTTGAGGAACCGAGTTGCTGAAGTTTGAGGTAAACCCGTCCGTCGCGTAACCATTCGCTGAGTACCCCGCGTCACCAGCGTGGACGACCACGGTGATTCCAGCCTCGTTGACTCGCGCCCAGAACGGATCGAACTGCGTGTCAGTTGGTGATCGCCGGCCCAGCAAAGTCGTGGGCGCAGCCGGACGCATGACAATTGTTCGTGCACCTTTGTCCAGTGCCCACTCCAGTTCGCTGATGGCGAAGTCGAGATCGGCCAGAGTGATGTACGGGGCGGCAAAGATGCGGTTTTGATAATTGAATCCCCAATCCTCTTCGACCCATCGATTGAATGCCCGAAACATCACCGCTACGGCCTCGGGATCGGTACGGAGTTCCTCCTCGTAAACCATTCCTAGGGTGGGGAACAGCCAGATCTTCTCAAGTCCGTGGGAGTCCATGGTCAGCAGCCGCGCATCACGGTTGCGGTACTCCTCTTTGACCCTGTCGCGAGCCTTGAGAAGCTCCAGTGGGTTATCCCCGTTGGGGTTACCGCGGAAGTAGTCCTTCAGTACCCCAGGGCTTGCCACCGGGTCGAACGTGGGGTTGACCACAGCCCGAGAAACCTTGCCGCCCAGAACGTTGTACTGCCGGCCGTTGATCTCTGCCCACTGCAAGGTGCGTGGCCCCCAGCTGGGATCAAGGTGGCGTGTGAACGCATCAAGCGCTTCGTAGTAGTGGTTGTCTGCATCGAACGGGCGGTTCTCGGAGTCCTGCATTCCCTAACTGTTGTACGCGTTGAGCCTCGGAGCAAGGCAGGCTCAAGCCATGCCGTCCCGATCCCGCACAGCCCGCCCCGGCGCAGCCCGTCACGCAAAGCCGGTCCTGCAAAGCCCATCCCCCTCCTGAGCTATTGGGTTGCAGCGGGGTCGATCCAGCTATTGGGTTGCATGGGGGTCGATCTGCGACCGCTGCGCAACCCAATGCCTATTCAAGGCCGATCTGAGTTGATGGATCAGTTCTCGGGAGTCCTCTAGGTCTTGCCAGCTTGCGTAGATCATTTCCCAGCCAGCGGCAGTCAAACGATTGTGGCGTTGCCGAGCCACCCGTCCGCGTCTGGGCCCCCAGTGCCACAATTCTGAATCAGCTTCTAAGCCAAGCTTGAATTCCGGCCAAGCACAATCAATCGAATACCCCTTCTTTTGTCCGAGACACTTGACAATGATCTGCCGCTCCGGCGCGGCAAGACCCTTCGCCTTGATGACTCGTTGGACCAGTCGTTCAAAGGTTGAGTCGGGGATCGGCCCCCGTCGGTCTGGTCGAGCAAGGACCCTCAGCAGGGCGCCACAGCCGGTGACTCCTGGTCGCATCAACTGCTCAAGTGTTTCGTTGATCCAGCGCAGGTTGAAACCGCGGCGAATCGAATCATCGAGTGCCTGTTCCACCTTGTCATCATCAACGACTGCGCCAAGGTCAACCAGCGTGCGAGCTACCGAGGTAGTCGGAATCCCGCTGATGAGCACAGGCGTAATCAGGTCGAACTGCCTCGACCTGTGGGTCAAAAACTTAGCGATTTTACGACTGCCCGAATGGGCCATGGTGATCTCTACTGGTGCATGAGCGAATCCGTCGAGACCATGCAACCTCGCAGCGCAACGATGTGAGGCAACACCACCGAGCGAGCACACTGCCAACATGACTTCCTGCTCCCAAGTCCTAGGGGCGCCGCTTACCAGAAAGAGTCCTCGGCAAGGCTGTTGCAGAGTGCCGCGCCGAAGTGCAGTTCTCAGCTGTGAGCGACTGACCCCAAACTCCCTTGCTTGAGCAGATGTGAACACTCCGTGTTGCGTGCCAGCCTTCTTGAGGAGCGCAGCCATGGGATTTGTGGGTGGCCTAGATTTGGCTGGGTTACGGGAATTCACTACCGCAGCCTGCTGCCAAGCTGCCGATTTGTCAGCGGGGAGGGCACCCCCTCTCCCCGAGCAGCCCCGATGCAGCTATTGGGTTGCACGGGGGTCGATCTGGGACCGCTGCGCAACCCATTAGCCAGAATACGCCGAGCCGGCCCTATTGGGTTGCAGCGGGGTCGATTCAGCTATTGGGTTGCACGGGGGTCGATGTGGGACCGCTGCGCAACCCATTAGC